>NZ_JASD01000006.1 GCF_000622385.1 Sulfitobacter noctilucicola | reverse complement strand
AGGCAGCATGACCTATGCTCTTCCGCAACGCAGAAAATGGCAGCTTCGAGCCCATTTTACATATGCTGCGGCTGGCTCGAATGGCAGCTATCCGCAGCAAACTGGACGTAGCGAACAATTGGGTCCCTACCGCCCGAACCCGGCAGAATACGGCAACCACGTCGCCAATCCGGGCACCAGGATCATCAATGCCAGTCCGAAGACCATGAGCACTACGTAAGGTGCCGCTCCGCGAACCACGTCTGAAAGTGGAGCATTTGTGATCCCTTTGATGACGAACAGGTTCATGCCTACGGGCGGTGTTATCATTGCGAGTTCCAAGTTGATCATCAACAGGACGCCGTACCATACAAGATCGACATCAAGCGCTACCATCGTGGGCAGCAGGATGGGCGTGGTGATCAGGATGATGGCAATGCTTTCGAAGAACATTCCCATTACGAAGATCATCGCCATGACCATGAGGATGAATTCCAGCGGGCCGAGGCCCATGGCGGCAACAGCTTCAGCCACACCGTTGGGTAGACGGATGATGGTGATGGCGTGACCGAACATCGCGGCACCTGCGATGATCATGAAGACCATCATGGATGTCCGCATGGTCTGATAGGTGCAATCCCAGAGGTCGCGGATACCGAGGTTTCGGTAGATCACAACCGCCACAAACAGGGCATAAAGCGAACCAATGGCGGCGGCCTCAGACGCAGTGAAGATGCCCAGGTAGATGCCGCCCATGACCACCGGCGGGGCCATGACCGCCCAGATAGACTTTCGCACAGCGGATACGATTTTGGGCCAACCCGCCCAGTCCGGTGACTTGAACTCTGGGTTCCGGGTGGCCCCGATGACGCAGTAGGCCGAGAAGATCAGGGCCAGCAGGACGCCGGGTATGATGCCTGCCAGGAACAAGGCACCGATGCTGACCTCGCTCACGATGGCGTAGAGGATCATGGGGCCAGAGGGGGGGATCAGGATTCCAAGCGTACCCCCGGCGGCGATAACTCCCAGGGCGTCACGTTCCGGAAAGCCGAAGCGTTTCATCTGGGGGATGGCACTCGATCCGATAGACAGTGCAGTGGCGACGGATGAGCCAGAAATGGCTGCGAAGATGGTGCAGGACATGACGGTGGCTACGCCCAGACCGCCCCGAATGTGCCCAACCACGGTATGGGCCATGTCATAAAGGTCATCGATGACCTTCGCCTTGATCATGATCTGGGCCATGAAGACAAACAGCGGGATCGTCATCAGGATCGGCTTGTCGAGGTGGGCATAGACCGTATCGGCAACGGGGGAAATCTTGCCTTCGAAAAGGATCAGGATCACCGTTGCGGTCAGACCCAAGGCGGCAAAGATCGGCATGCCGGTCAGCAGCAGCAGGATCAAACCTGCGAAAATCAGAAAGATCGTCATGCTGGCCTCTTGCCGAAGAATATCTCGATGATCTTGGCCACCGCAGTCAGGCCAAGCAGCACGGACCCGACAACCATTGGGGCCTGGGGTATCCACGAGGGGATTTCGACGTTGCCGGAGGTGTAGGAGCCGAAGCTGTGGGCGAAGTGAACAGCCTCCCAGGCGCTCAACCCCAGGACCACCGAAAAGGCCAGGACAGCCAGATGCGACCAGAGCATCTGCACCGGCTTCACACGGTTGGGCAAGGTATCTACCAGAAGGTCGATGGCGATGTGGTCGCCCCGGCGGTAGGCTTCGGCGATGCCCAGCATGATCAGGCCGACCAGCGTCCAGCCGGTCACATCTTCTGGCCAGAGCAGCGGATCGGACAGGGCGTATCTCCAGAAGACCGCGATCAGGGTAAAGCCAAGCGCCACAACGATCGCCAATACGCTCAAGGCTGACGCCAGCCGAACAAGCGCATAGATGGCCCTTGCAAGGGCTGGGGCGGAGGCTGGCACCGCCCCGGAGGTTTGTGGTTGGTTGCTCACCTGCTGCCTCAGGAACCGGAGCGCAGGGCGTCGATCAACTCAAGCAGCTTCTGGCTGTCCGCGTCGCCTTCACCGAACGCCTTGTCAAAAGCAGGCTGCATCACGGCCTCCAGTGCCGCGTTTTCTTCGGCGGTCAGCGTGTAGACATTCACACCCTTGGCGGCGAGGGCCTCGGGCGCACCGGCTGCGGCATCTTCGGCAGCTTCCACGGCCCAACCTGCGGCTTTCGACCCAGCCTCGTCCAGCGCCGCCTTGGCGGTGTCAGAGAGCCCGGCATACCAGTCGGGGTTCACGTAACCGTGGAAGTAAACCGAGATCACCGGCACCACAGTGAAGTGATCCTGCACCTCGAAGTATTTCCGTGATACGGCGGCATCCGTGCCGGTCATGGCCGCGTCAATCACGCCGGTTGCCAGGGCTTGATAAACCTCACCACCTGACATGGATACAGGCGACGCCCCCAGCGCCTCGATGGAGGCGTTGAAGGCCGGAACCAGTCCGCGCATCTTCACCCCTGCAAAGTCTTCGGGTGCCTTAAGGTACTTGCCTTTCGAGGTGAAGACGGAGTCGTTTGTCTGGAACAGCCAGACGACATTCTCCACGCCTTTTTCCCGGAGCTTGTCTTCGAGGAAGTTGGCGGCATCAGACCCGTCCCAGTTGCGCCAGATGTTCAGGTCACCAAAGGCGAAGGGCCGCGTGGTGACGGTCATGATCGGCAGGGTGCGACCCCACTGGAACTGAACCGAGAAGGCGCATTCGATGTCGCCCTTGGCCGTGGAAACGATGTTTTCCTTGGCACCGACAAGGCTGTTCGCCCCAAAAATCTGCACGTCGATTTCATTGTTCGACAATGCTTCGACCTCGGCGGCCCAACGGTCGATGACCTTGGACACGGCATGCGCCGGGGGAAGCTGGTGGCTGCACCGCATCTCGGTTGCAGCGGTGGCGGTGGTTGCGGCCAATGCAAGGCCGGTGCCCAAAAGGGCGGCTGACAGAAGTTTCATGGTTTTCCTCCCTGTTTCTGTCGGTTCAAGGGCGATCATGCCGCCCAATTCACGTTCGGCGGCGGTCCGGATCGGGCCAGAGCGCCGTAGAGTTCTTCGTCGGGCAGTTCGCGTTCGAGAATGTCGCGAATGCCGACCAGTGCGGGTATGTCAATGCCGGTAGCGAAGCCCTTAGTTTCGCAGAGGAACACAAGGTCTTCGAAGACAATGTTACCGGTGGCACCCGGTGCGAACGGACATCCGCCCAGTCCGCCAAGCGAGGCGTCGAGAACACGACACCCTGCGTCGAGAGCGGCGGAAGCGTTGGAGAGCCCCAGCCCCCGTGTGTCATGCAGATGCACGATAAAAGGCCGGTCACCGCAGAGTGCCGCCATGCCGTTGCAGAGGTCTAATACCTGCCGGGGGCCCGCAAAGCCCACGGTGTCTGCCACGCCAACAATATCCGCCCCGGCCTTCAGACAGTCTTCGGCCAGTCGCAGGACTTCGCCCTGGTCCACGTCACCGGCAATAGAACACCCGAAGGCCATCGCAATCCCAGCGTTAACCAGAGGGCGGTGATCTGATGCAGCGGCCTTTTCCACCGCCAGACCAACCAGATCGACCGCTGCCTGACGGGAGCGGCGCATGTTCGCCTGGCTATGTTCTTCGGTAGCGGACACCACGCACACGATTTCATCGACCTGGGTGGTTAGTGCGTCGTCGATCCCACGCTCATTGAGTGTAAGCGCCGATGACCTGGCACCTTCGAGCTTCGACACTTCCTCTATTATCAGCCGCACATCGGCAAACTGCGGCATCCGACTGGCTGGAAGAAACGATCCGACTTCGAAGCACCGTACCCCAGCAGCGTATTCCCGCTGCAACCAGTCGATCTTGCCCGCAGTGGAAGGCACACGTTTAACCAATTGCAGGCCATCTCGCAGGCCCACTTCCCGCAAAGTCACTCGGTCAGTTGGGTATGACCACGAAGCAGCACTCATTGAGCGGGCTCCAGCGTCACGCCAAGCTCAGCGAGGATTTCTTCGGTATGTTCCCCAATTGCTGGCAGGTCGGTGTTTGGGCCAACCGGGTTCCGCCCATTAATCTCGACCGGAAGCCCCGGGGCCCGAAAGCTCTTCTTTTCCGGGTAGGCCGATGTAATCAACCCCCCTGGGCGGTTCACATGCGGGTCATCATACATTTCCGCCGGGCGCGACACCGGGGCAAAAAGCAGATCGTTTGCTTCAAAAAGGGCCAGTAAATCAGCGTAGTCTCGTTCCGCCACCTTTGCTGCGATCAACGGCAGTGTCCGATCCCGGCCTTCGATCTGTTGCGGGCGGGTTTGAAGCTCTGGATCATCCAGTAGATGCGTCAGGTCCAGCGCCTTGCAGAGCTTTTCCCATTGGCCATCGGTGGCAGCGCCGAGGAATATCTGGCGGTCATCACGACTGGTGAAGAGGTCATAGACCGGCCATGAAAACACTCGTTCGGGCATTGGCGGCGATTCGGTGCCTTCAATGTCAAACTGCACCATGTGCTGGGCAACCAGCAGCAGGCAGTTTTCAAAGAGCCCGGACCGGATCGCAGCTCCTTCACCGGTGCGCCCCCGGGCATAGAGAGAGGCCAAAACCGAGAAGGCCGCAAAAAGCCCGCCCATGATGTCATTCGCGGATGATCCGATCCGCAAAGGACGCCCGGTCGGGCCAGTCATGTAGGCCATGCCGGTCATCATCTGGACAACCTCGTCCATCGCTGCCCGCTTTTCGTAAGGACCATGCAGGAAGCCTTTGCAGGAGGCTGTGATCAGCCGGGGGTACTTCTGACGAAGTGTTTCCGGCGAGAGCCCCATTTTGCCCAGCGTCTCGTCTCTGAAGTTTTCGACGAACACGTCTGCGGTGGCCAATAGGGCGTTGAGGGCCGCAAGGCCCTTATCGGTCTTCAGGTTGAGCGTGATCGACTTCTTGCCACGATTGAATGAAGGGAAGAACCCAGCCCCCATCCCGGTCAGATTGCGGGTCTTGTCACCTTCTGGTGGTTCGACCTTGATAATCTCGGCCCCGAGGAAACCCAGAAATTGCCCGCAGGATGGCCCCATGATCATGTGGCTCATCTCGACCACGCGGATGCCTGCCAACGGCCCGGTATTCTGATCCATGCAAAACCTCCCCAAATCGCGGTAAAGATAGCCTTGCTGATGAGGTCAGAAAACAATAGTGTTTCGCACGTATCATTCTAAAAACCAGAACGCATGGACTCCCGCCAACTCCGCTACTTCGCCGCCATCTACGAAGCGCAGTCCGTTTCCCGGGCCGCCGAAGGGCTGAACATTGCCGCCTCCGCATTGAGCCATCACCTCAGCAACCTGGAAACCGAATTGGCCACGGCGCTCTTTGCACGCAAACCACGGGGGATGCAGGCCACGGCGGCGGGTGAGCGGCTTTATTCCCATGCCAGAGGTATCCTGCGGGCCATCAATGCAGCGACGGATGATCTTCAGGAAAAGGGTCGCGAAGTCACTGGCGACGTTTCCGTCGGCATGTCCTATTCCGCTGTGAAGGCCATCGGGGTGGACCTGATGAAATCGGTGATGACCGATTATCCTAAACTGCGACTGTCCCTTTCCGAAAGCCTGTCCGGCTCAACCCTGGTTCACCTGATGGCCTCCGAGATTGATCTTGCCGTGGTCTACAACCCTCCGAACGATCCAAAACTCCGGGTGCAGCCGATCCTCGAAGAAGAAATGGTTTGTGTCGGGCGGGCGGACATTATTGGTGACAGCGAAGTCCCTGTCACCTTTCAGGAACTGCTTAATCTTCCGCTAATCCTTTTACGTCAGGGTTTGTCCGCCCGTGCGCTTTTGGACGATGCATCACTGCTCAAGCAGTTGGAAAGCCGTGCAAGGTTCCAGATGAACTCGGTCCAGGCCATAGCAGGTTGCCTTGTCGATGGCCTTGGCTGCATCGTTGGCACAAGGTTGTTCATGCGGGAGTTGCTGGAAGAAGGCAAACTCCACGCCCGCCCGATCACCAAGCCGACATTAACCAGAACGCTCTACATCTGTGAGCTCGCCGACCGGCCTGCAACGTTTGCTCTCGAAGCAGTACGCCAGCTGATCATGAAGCTGATTTTCGCTGCACTGAGTGAGGGGCGCTGGGACGCTTTCCCCGTACGTCAGGCTGATTAGTTTGTGGGACAATCTGGTGATGACGCGAAGGAGTTGAATGGCGGCGATTGAACACAAGGAGACTCTGCGGGTCCGAATTTAGTCGGCGGCTATGTCCGCAGAGCGGACTATTGGAACTGTTTGGTTCGGGCAGGTTTGGACCGGGTTCCTCCGCCAAGCGGAAAAGAAAAAGCTGGCTTTGGGAAGGGTGTTTCAACTTCTCAAAGGAGATCCCCATGTCCATGACCGTTCAACCCCAGCCAGACCGTCCGGATCCGAGTGTGATCGCGGCGCAGAACGACGCGTTTCGCAAGCTCGCGTGCCTTGGAGTGCCGCCCGCCCAGCCCATCCAGGGCCGGATGCATGTCACCCGCTCGCTTATGGAGGCCAGCGACGGCTTCATGGCCGAGGCGGTGAGGGCCACCGGTGAGTTTGCCACATTCGAGCCTGAGAATGATCCCGAGGGATGGCACGATTTCGGGGCGGTCGAGATCCGGGGCGAGACCGTGTTCTGGAAGGTCGATCTCTATGAGGCAGATTCGGATTTCCGCTACGGGGCTGAGACCCCGGACAATCCCGCCACGACCATGCGTGTACTGACCATCATGCTTGCACGCGACTGGTAGAAGGGCAGGGGACTCCTCCCCCCTGACACCCCAGGCGATGAAGGCCCACTGACCCCTCAAAGGGAGAGTGGGCCTTTTGTTGTGGTGATCCCTGAAGCCGGGGATTGGTCACGCGCGTGAAGGCGCGGGCCCCACCTCACCCACCTGGAAGGATACCCCATGACCACGAACTTTGCCCCTCTCACCGTCGCCATCGGCGATCTGGTCCCGCATCCCGCCAATGTGCGCAGCAACTCGCCGGAAACCTATGACCCCGAAAACATCGCCCATCTGAAGGCCAGTATCGCTGTGCTGGGCCTCTTGCAGCCGATCCTGGTGCAGAAGTTCGACGGCAAATACGCCGTGCTGGCCGGTGGCCGGCGGCATGCCGCGCTAAAGGAGCTGGTCGCTGACAAGGCCATCAAGGGCTTCACGGCGAAGACCAAGGTGGACTGCCGCCTTGTGCCAGAAGACTGCGACGTCACCACGGCGCTGTCGCTCGCCGAGAACGTCACCCAGGCGCCGATGAACGCCATTGACGAGTTCGAGGCTTTCGCCCGGATGATGGAGGTCGATGGCCAAACGCCCGAGACGATCGCAAAGACCTTCGGCACCACGGTGGCGGCCGTGAAAGGCCGGTTGCGTTATGGCCTGATCCACCCCGACATCCGCGCCGCGGCTCGGGGCAAGGTGATCACGCTCGACACGATGAAGGCCTTTGCTGAGCATCCAAGCCAGGAGGCGCAGCGCGAGGTCTTCGAGGCGCTCACGAAGGACGGCGGCTATCTGCAGGCCTATACCGTCCGTCAGGCCCTCAAATCCCGCGGCGTGCAGGTCAGCGACGATATCGGGGCTTTCGTGCGCGTGGACTACGAGGCGCGTGGCGGTGCCGTCGCAGCCGATCTGCTGGATGAGCATTCCGTGCTTGAGGATGCGGCTCTGGTCGAGACCATCTTGCTCGAGAAGCTTGGTGCAGCCGCCGAGGACGCCCGTATGAGGCTGGGCTTTGCTTGGGCCGATGCGATGGTCCGCTATGATTACGCGACCATGGCCGATTACGGCCGCGTCTATCCCGGCCCGATCGAGCCTGATGAGGCTGCGCAAAAGCGCGTGGATGAAATCACCGCCGAGCTTGAGAAATTGCAGCTCGAGATGGAGGATGAGGGGCTCGAGGACGGTGCCTATAATGCCCTTTACGAGCGCGTGGACGCCTTGGAAGAGGAAGCGCGCGATCTGCAGGAGGCCTACAGCGCCGAGGACCTCGCGCGGTCTGGGGTGATCGCGTCCTGGTCGGGCGGGCAGGTGACCCTCCATGTTGGCCTCGTCCGCCCGGAGGACACCGTCAAAGAGGAGGGCGCACGCGGCTCCTCTCCTAGCCCGACCGGGGAAGAAGCCCCGGACCCGGGCGAAATCACCTACCCGGCCTCGCTGGCCGAGGACCTCAAGACAGAGCGGGCCATGGCCCTCGGCGCCGCGATGGCGCTGCATCCGGAAGCCACGCTCGATCTGACGCTCTTCAAGCTGGTGAGCGATGTTCTGGCCAGCGGCATGAGTGTCACGCAGGCGATCAAGATCGAGGCCCGCAAGGAATACCGCAGCCATGCCAAGATGGACGAGATCGACGAGACCTCGCTTGAGCAGGTGGCGGCGGCGCATGATGCGCTGGACCTCTCCTGGCTCGATGACACCCGGTCCCCTGCCGATCAGTTCGCGGCGTTCCGCGCGCTGGAGGCAGGCGAGAAGGCCAAGCTCGTCGCCTATGCGACCGCCAGCACGACGCAGTCCTGCTTCGCACGGGACCGTCAGCGCGACAGCCTGATGCATGACTTCGAGATCGAGATCATGCCCGACATCCGGGCGCATTGGACGCCGAATGCGGCGCTCTTCAACCGCTTCAAGAAGGCCTGGCTCCTGAAGATCCTCGGCGAGGATTTGGGCCTGGCCCAGGAGGCTGTGACGCTAGCCTCGTCGAGCAAGAAGGAGATCGTCGCCTTCTGCGACAAGCTCTTCGCTGAACCCTTCGCCACGCTCACGGACGCGCAGCGCGCTGCCGTGGGCGCCTGGTGTCCGCCCATGATGCAGACCGCCGGTGTCGCCTGTGATGAGGCGGAGCCCGCTGCGGAAACCCCCGAGCCTGACAGCGAGGTCGCGCAAGCGGCCTGAGTCCTCGCGCGGGTCGACCCTCCCACACCCAACGGAAAGACATCCCTATGGCTATTCTCAAGTTCTCTGCCTCAGCTGTTGCGGCGCAGATCGCCCATGCGCGCGCCTGCAAAACCTTCCTGCCCAACTGGAACGGGCCCGTGGACAGGCCCGCCCTGATCCTGATCGTCGGCAATGGTGTGCATCTGCGCTCAAACGGCATCGATGGCACGACCACTCGAATCGTCACCACCGAACAGGCCGATCCCTCTTTCGCCTTCGCCGACGGCATGAACCCGTTTCGGGACACCGACTGGATGGCGCAGCGCCGCATGGCGTTTCGTGATCTGACCGGCCAGTTCTACACCAACATCCTGGATGACGTGCAGGTGCTCATCGACCGGGGGCGGGGGGCGATCCGGCTCGCCACCGATGGCCACAGCATTCGCGTCTTCGTACGCCGGGCCTCGGATTATCTCATCGGCGGGACCTACGAGGTGCCCTCGGGCCTCGGCGGCACCTTCCGGGTCATCCTGAAGGATGCCTGCGACACCTTCGCGATCGTGCAGAACTGCGGCAATTCGACGTTTTGGGAATTCGAAGACGATGAAGCAGCACCAATGTCTCAAGAGCGCGCAGCGCGGCAGGGTATTGGTGCTTCAACTCATTCCCATAAACGCTGCGAGGATTTCGACGCCATGCAGCCCTACCGCGTGCCGCTCGATGCGCTGATGGAAATCGATGACCGGAGGGCGGCGTAACGCGCCCTTTCTCAAACAAGCATCGCCAATACCCTGCCAGGCCTGCGGCCCTCTCGGGACATTGACGACAACAATTTCCCCAATGAGAGAAAGGACTCTGAGATGGGATGGCTCTTCTATACCGATCGCCGCGTCCAGACCTACGCGGATGAGAAAGCGGAGATTGCCCGGCTCTGCACCTTCGAGAGCGACAGGCGCAAGACGGAACTGGTCAAAGCCTGCAAGGTGGGTTCGACTTGGTACGCGGCGGCAAAGGTCACAAGTATCGATGGCTCGCCGGTCGAGGACACGACCTATGTGACCGATGCGGATGGCTCCATCACGTTCGGTGCTGTCTTCCTCACCCGATACGATGACGGCTGCTGGGGCTACAAGGACATGGAGGAAAGTGCTGGCCCGAACGAGTCTCGTGCTCCCCTTGGGCTGATCGAGCTCCTCTCCGACCTGAAAGACCCGGACAGCTATGCTCATGCCTGGCGCCAGCGCTGCCAGGACTGGGCTGCGATCCCGGACTACGAGGAAGGCGACAAGATCAGGCTCGCAGCACCTGTGACGCTCACCGATGGCAGTACCTGCCAGATTGTCACCGCGACCCACTACAGGCGCGGGCGGCAAAAGCGCCGCTGCTACCGCATCGAGGAAACCGGTGGGCTCGTACGCTTGTCGAAGGCCTCGCTTGCGGGCTCGGAGCTGCTCAGCTCCGCGAAAGGTGCGACTAGCCCGGTGCTGGCGGAGTTCCTGGCGGGGCGAAATTAGGTGCTGCGCCGGACGGTTCATCGACCTTCCCGGCGACAGCAGATCCTGCGGCTTGTCTTGACAAGGCAATGCAAATGCATTACCTATCGCGGGCAGCAAAGACCCTTTTCTTCAGGAGACTGCCATGACAGCCCTCGCACAAGATGTCTCGAAACTCACGGATCGGTATCAGACGACCGTGCCGGCGGGTGTGCGCAAACAGCTCAAGCTGGGCAAGGGCGACCAGATTCGTTACTGCACCGAGCCGAGTGGCAGGGTCTATATCGAGCCCGTGCGCAGCGACGAGGAAGATCCCGTGCTCGGAGCCTTTCTCGATTTTGTCGAGGCCGATATCAAGGCGCATCCGGACCGCATTCGGGCGTTCGATGGGGCTTTGCATGACCGTCTTGCAGCACTGGTCGGAGACGTTGACGTCGATCTCGATGCGCCGCTATCGCTCGAGGATGAATGAGCGGCGATAGCGTGCCCGCCCAAGCGCCCCTTGTCGTAAACGGATGGTCGATTTATGCGCATCCGCTCTTTCTGGATCAGCTCGAAGGGCTGACCCTCGAGGTCGAGGCGCGTAAGGCACGCGATCCTAAGAGCTGGCGCAAGAAAAACCCGACGAAACGGCTGGCCGCCATCTTCAAGCTGGTCACCGAGGCCATACCGGCAGATCCGGGTGCCGCCGCCTTCCGGCAAGGCGGCACACTCGGCGATCACCGCAAGCACTGGTTCCGGGCGAAATTCTTCCAGCAGTATCGGCTGTTCTATCGGTTCAACAGCGATGCGAAGGTCATCGTGGTGGCCTGGGTGAACGACGACAAGACCCTGCGCGCCTACGGCAGCAAGACGGATGCCTATGCGACGTTCAAAGGGATGTTGGAAGATGGCAATCCACCTGACAATTTTGACGCGCTCTTGAAAGAAGCAGCGGCGGCGAACAAGCGGTTCGAGACGTCCCTTGAAGCGGTGCCCGATCGGTAAGTGGGGTCGAATGCCCGAAGGGGCGGATTCCCACGCTAAGGCTGCCAGTGAGTGGGCATTATGCGTTTCAATCGCCGTCATACTTGGGCCAAGTGAAATAGGCGACATTGGTGTGTCATATGGCTGGTACGATGAAATTCTCAGAAGTCCCTCCCTATCCGTACACCTGCCGTTCGCTGCATCGTGTACTAACTGGTAAGATGCGGGACTTTTCGGACCTCGCGGTCAGCGCAACCGACGACTGCTTTTCATATGCTGCAGCTGCCGCGAAACGCACCAAGGGCTGAAAGTAGTTGTTCGCTGCGCGATGGTTGGACGTCCGGTTGACGCGTTATAGACATATCGTAACCGCAGCAGCGTGAGGTCGGGGTTTGAAGGAAACCATGTAGTATAAGATCCCGTCGGAGATGGGGAAGTCGTGGAATCAGCTTTCCAATTTGGAACAGCCTGACTGCCTACGCGCTGCTATTTTGCTAAAGCAGAGCAGGTGGGGACAAGCGCCTTTAATTCATACTTACACGATATCATTTCAGCAAAAGGGCGTAGTCGCTCACCAACAGATGTAGTGGGTCAACATCTTCTTCGACATTGGCAAAGCGACCAATTGGCGCTCGGAAAATATTGTCGTGGATGTCGTCGTTCACTGTCGACACTTCGCCGATCAAGACATCACCACCTTCGCCCCAAAAGGCGTGCCAATCGCCCGGCATCAATGTCACGCTTTCACCGGGAGCGAGTTTGAGTTTTTCGCCCGCATGAAAGTCCCGAAAGATGCCGTCGCAAAGCACCTGTCCCCCCCTGTCAGCGCAAAAACCTCCCTTATTGTCAGAGCCGAAAAGCTCGATCACCAAAGTGGCTCCACCTCTGTTGATGATGTCTTCGGCCTTTTCGATGTGGGTATGCATGGGGCTGAGTTGATACTGCCGCGACACCAGAAGTTTCTCGGCGTAGCACATACCTCTGCCCCGCTGCAGATCTGCAAGACGTCCGTTGCGCAGGGTGAAGAGGAACAGACCCATTTGGTCAAAGTCTCCTGCACCGTAGTCTGTAATATCCCATCCGCATCTTGCATCAATCAACGCCGAAGCAGCGCTTTTGCGCGCCTGAAATTCGGAAGGGCTCCAATAGGCGAAGGGCGGGAGCGAAAATCCGAACGAGCGTATCATGTCGTCCGCCTGTGACATGATTTCGTTGATGCGTGATCGCTTCATTTCTTTTCCTTGACGGTGTCTGGATACATTTTCGATGGGCCGGACAATCTAAGACAGACCCGCGTTTGATTTGAGTAGGAAATGGGACCAGATCGGACCGCAAGCGGCACCAATTTCGCGCGCTTTTCGGCCCATCGTGCCTGCCTCGATTTGTGGCGGGATCAAACCACGAGTATCTTGGTTCGCGATATATCTGCGGGTCCGTTCGACCAAAGTCTGTTTGACGTTTGGTGGCAGGCCCCCATCGATCATAACAGCTTCAAAGTCGATGACCGCGCACGTAGAGAGCGCCGCTTTTGCCAGCTCTTGCGCGGTTTGCCTGATCCACGGCTCGACATAGCGGTCATAGGGGGACCAGTCGTCACTGTTCCACAGCCCGCTTGGGTCAAGGCCCACCTCGGCGAGGCGCGCCTCAAGCAGATGGATGGAGGCGATGTCGATCAACTGGCGGCTCTCACCATTGGGGCCCACGCTGCGCAGCGAACCCAGCGCACCTGCATTGCCCTGATGCCCCTCGAAAACCGAGTGATTCAGCACGATGCCCCCTCCGACAAATGCCGCCACAAAGAAGTAGGCGTAATCGCGAAACTCTTTACCGCGGCCATAGATATGTTCCGCACGGCAGGCAGCGGTTGCGTCATTGACGATATGCACGGGCAGGTCAGAGAAATGCGCAATCTCGGCATGAAAGTCGATGTGTTTCCACGCCGAGAATTCTTCCGCACTCGCCCCCACCATTTCATGCCAATTCCAAAGCTCGAACGGGGCGGCGATGCCGATCCCGCACAGGCGCTCTTGCAAGGAGGGGGAGAGGCCTTCGATCAATTCCGCGCTGGCCAGTCTCAGAAATTCGAACACATCAGCGGGGAGGGGGTATTGAAAACGGGTGCTGCGCCCATCGCGCACGGTGCCGTGAAAATCCATCAAGACGATCTTGGCGCTGCGCCGCCCGATGTTCACGCCCAGCGAAAAGGCCCCGTCCGCAGCCAGCGCCATAGGCACCGATGGTTTGCCCACTTTGCCTTTCACCGGTGTCCCACGGGTAAGCAGCCCGTCCTTTTCCAGCTTTCTCAGAATGACGGAAACGGTTTGGGGCGACAGACCTGCAACCCGCGCAAGATCACTGCCCGGCATTGGGCCATTGCGCTGTAGCATAGACAGCAACAGCCTCTCGTTGTGGTCGCGCAACCCTCTCTGGTTCACGCCGCCACTCAAACTTCTGATCTTTGACCCGTCCATACCCAGAGGCCTTACATGCATATCGTGCTGGGATGAAGGTGGCAGATTGAATTAATAAATCAAGTTTATTTATTTATTGACCTGTGCCGAAGAATCGGATTACCTCAGGGCAATTCCGCAGAATGCGGGACCTGTCTCCGGTTAATCGGAAAACGTCTGGGAGGACCTCATGAAGAAACTACTCGCAACAACGGCTGTCGCATTGACCGCATTGTCTGGCGCTGCTTTTGCAGATGGCCACAGCGTCACGGCATGTTTGATCACAAAGACCGACACCAACCCTTTCTTCGTAAAGATGAAAGAGGGCGCAGAAGCCAAAGCAGCCGAGCTGGGTATGACGCTGAAGTCCTTTGCGGGCAAAGTTGACGGCGACCACGAAACACAGGTCGCAGCCATTGAGACATGCATCGCTGACGGCGCAAAGGGCATTCTGCTCACGCCGTCCGACACATCGTCCATCGTCTCTTCGGTTCAGCAGGCGCGCGATGCGGGGCTGGTTGTCATCGCTCTCGACACGCCCTTGTCCCCGATTGATGCCGCCGATGCGACATTCGCCACAGACAACTTCCTCGCGGGGGAGCTCATCGGCAAGTGGGCCGCAGCCAAACTCGGTGACGACGCCGCAAACGCCAAGATCGCCTTGCTTGACCTTGCCGTATCCCAGCCCACAGTTGGCGTGCTGCGCGATCAGGGTTTCTTGCAAGGCTTTGGCATTAATCTGGTCGACCCGAACGTAAACGGGGACGAGACAGATCCGCGTATCGTTGGCAACGACGTAACCGCAGGCAACGAAGAGGGCGGCCGCAAGGCGATGGAGAACCTTCTGGCAAAAGACCCGATGATCAACGTGGTCTATACCATCAACGAGCCTGCCGCTGCGGGGGCCTATGAGGCGCTGAAATCCATCGGGCGCGAAAATGACGTGCTGATCGTTTCTGTCGATGGCGGCTGCCCCGGTGTCGCGAACATCAAGGACGGCATCATCGGTGCCACATCCCAGCAATATCCGCTGCTGATGGCGTCCAAAGGGATCGAAGCGATTGCCGCATGGGCCAAAGACGGCACCAAGCCCGCCTTGACCCCTGGCAAGGACTTCTTTGACACGGGCGTTGCACTGGTCACGGACGAGCCTGCCGAAGGTGTTGAAAGCATCGACACCGCAGAGGGCACCAACCTCTGCTGGGGCTAATTGCCCATCGGCCCTGAACGGGTTTTGATCAAAGAAAAGGGGCGGCGGTGTTCGCCCCTTTTTCAACGGTAAGGGAGGGATAAGATGTCCAATACAGATACCAAGACGGACGGGGTCGCAAAATTCGAGGATCCGCATCGCGGGTTGATCGGGACGGTTCAGCACGTCTTGCATACCAACCCTGCGCTGGTGCCATTGATCGTGCTTGTTGCCTCTATCGTCGTCTTTGGCCTTTTGCTGGGGTCGAAATTCTTCTCTCCCTTCGCGCTGACGCTTATCCTTCAGCAGGTGCAGATTGTCGGCATTGTGGCCGCTGCGCAGTCATTGATCATCCTGACCGCAGGTATTGATCTAAGTGTGGGGGCAATCGCGGTTATCTCCTCTGTTGTGATGGGGCAGTTCACCTTTCGCTACGGCCTTCCTGTTGAGGTGGCGGTGGCCTGCGGTCTGCTGGCTGGTACGGCCATCGGGTACGTCAACGGCTGGCTTGTGGCGGTGATGAAACTGCCGCCGTTCATTGTCACCTTGGGCATGTGGCAGATCGTGCTGGCCGCCAATTTCCTCTATTCCCAGAACGAAACCATCCGCAGTCAAGACATCGCCAACAACGCACCTCTCCTGCAACTGCTGGGGGCCAAGTTCAACATCGGCGGCGCAGTGTTTACGGTGGGTGTTGTCTTCCTCGTGGTGCTTGTGGCGATACTGGCTTACGTCTTGCGCCATACGGCATGGGGTCGCCATGTTTATGCTGTGGGCGATGATGCGGACGCGGCGGAACTGTCTGGTGTGAATGTCAAAGGCACGATCATCTCCGTCTATGCGGTTGCAGGCATGATTTGCGCCTTTGCCGGCTGGGCTTTGATCGGGCGGATCGGCTCTGTCTCTCCCACATCAGGGCAGCTTTTGAATATCGAGAGTATCACCGCTGTGGTGATCGGGGGCATTTCGCTTTTTGGCGGGCGCGGTTCGATCCTCGGCACATTCTTCGGCGCGCTTATCGTGGGGGTGTTCACGCTGGGGCTGCGCCTCATGGGGGCGGACGCGCAATGGACTTATCTGCTCATCGGCGTGCTCATCATTGCGGCGGTCGCCGTTGACCAGTGGATCAGAAAGGTAGCAGCATAATGGAACCTGTTCTCAAAGGCCGCGGCCTCGTCAAACGCTATGGCAAAGTAACGGCACTGGATCACTGTGACTTTGACCTGATGCCGGGTGAAATCCTTGCCGTGATCGGTGACAACGGCGCGGGGAAGTCTTCGCTGATCAAAGCGGTGTCGGGTGCGGTGATCCCCGACGAGGGGCAGGTTTACCTCGAAGGCAAAGAGATCAATTTCAAATCTCCCATTCAGGCCCGCGATGCCGGTATCGAGACCGTCTATCAGACGCTCGCCATGTCGCCCGCACTGTCGATTGCGGATAACATGTTCATGGGTCGAGAAATCCGCCGCCCAGGCATCCGCGGCTCGCTGTTCCGCCAGCTTGATCGACCGGAGATGGAGCGTCTGGCCCGTGAAAAACTGACCGAGTTGGGATTGATGACGATCCAGAATATCAACCAAGCGGTCGAGACATTATCGGGCGGCCAACGCCAAGGTGTTGCCGTGGCTCGCGCCGCTGCGTTTGGGTCAAAAGTGATCATTCTGGATGAGCCGACGGCGGCTCTGGGGGTCAAGGAATCGCGCAAAGTGCTGGAACTCATTCAGGACGTAAAATCACGCGGTATCCCGATCATTCTGATCAGCCACAACATGCCCCATGTTTTTGAAGTCGCCGACCGCATCCACGTCCACCGTTTGGGCAAACGTCTGTGTGTAATCAATCCAAAGGATTACACCATGTCGGACGCAGTCGCCTTCATGACGGGCGCAAAGGAAGCACCGACCGAGGCCGTAAAGGCTTGATCGACTATGCTGACATAACGCGACGGAATATCAGCATTCAAAAGTGCATGAGCGCATCGGTCTGCGGGCTATCAAGTTAACTTCCCAGTTCCAGGCCATATCCCATCGCTGCAGACCTCTGCCAACCTCCGCTTCGGTGAAACTGCGACATACCGACACCAAGCTCAGTCAGTGTCCTTTAAGGGCCGTGATCACTGGGCCAAATCTGCCTGCTTTCCGAAAGCGGACCTTAGCTGCGGCACAGAAACCCGTCAAAGTGGGCTCAGTCTTGCCGACTGCTGCGAGGTGTACGAAGAGCTGGTTTGAATTGGCGGACGGCAGTAGCCGCACGCCAACTTCGTTCAAATGTCGATTCGTTCGGCAATGCTTAGCGCATCTTCCAGCTCAACACCCAGATAACGTACTGTGCTATCGACCTTCGTTTGGCCCAACAAAAGTTGCACGGCGCGAAGGTTGCCCGTCTTGCGGTAAATTTCCGCAGCTTTGGTTCGACGCATCGAATGTGTACCGTAACCGCTGGGTTCCAGACCAATCGCTGTCACCCAGTCTCGCACAAGTCGACCATATTGACGCGTTGAGATATGCGGACGGTCATGAAAGCGGCTTGGGAACATAAAGCGGCATCCGATCATCTCGGGTGATCTTGCCCATGCAATGACGCTATCCCTCGTGTTTTCAGTCAGTTCGAACTGAACTGGCTTCTTGGTTTTGCTTTGGATCACTGACACCCGTTCACGCACACGATCCTCCTTGACCAAGTCTGTGACGGCGAGAGTGACCAGATCGCAACCACGCAGTTTGCTATCAATTGCGACGTTAAACAACGCAAGGTTGCGAAGATAACCTGCAAGTTCAAGCCGGGCACGTATAGCCCAAACTTGTTTGGGAAGTAGCGGTCGTTTCTGACCTATTATCCGCCCTTTGTTCCATGCTTTGTGTTTTGGGGTGACTGCGGGAAGTTGGACTCTTGGCATAATATGCCCTCCAATCCTCCCTCCAAACCCAGACATCAGCACAGCGCCGACAACAATAGCATAGCATCCTGCTGAACGGCTGGTGTCCGAAGTCGCTGGCAAGCGATGTTTCTGCAAATGCATTGGGCCGGTTCGAGCCCATTGTGCTCAATGCTTCGCCACTCTCCAGCGGCAGCTTCTCCAGATTAGCTGAAGCCTTCGGCTATGAGTGTTTGAAAATTTCGGTCTAGGCGTTCTTTCCACTTTTGTCTTTCTGACTTTGGCAATGTACGCAAATACCTTTGAATTTGGCGATAGCGCGCAGCACGTAGTGGATTACCTGCCATCCATAGCAAACCGTAAGCCATTGCAGCCAAGAGAAGTATAATTGTTAGGAACCCGAAACTGGACCAGAGCACGTTTCCCGAAAACAAAACCGATCCGACTATTATGAGTGGTGTTGCGAACAAGGCGAACAATTGACCAGGTGGTCCCAGTTTTCTCCATACAGGCTCTATACCGTCCGAAAAAAGGCCCAAACCCCCCAGAACTCCAAGAAATATAAGTGCACGGTCAACTGTGCCAGACCAAAAGCCAATTTGGAAAAGCTGTAAGACACAGACACACAAAGCAATGACAACGAAGCACAAACGAAGCGCAGCAAAGCACCTCAAAATCAAAAGTCCTTCTATTGGGACAGTACGATCAATTTCATCAAATTCAGGTGTCGTGTTCATGAAGAGCTAGCCTATATCCGGTATCCCAGTATTGATGGAAAATATGGCAACTTATTGTCAGTGCTTTGACAATTTATCTCTTCGATCACAACTCTGCTTGGCTTCTGGCATTGGTACAGCTCTGCTCATGCAGACCTTGAGCGGACAACATCGAAGGATCACTAAGTCCCGCAACTTGTAAATTCGACGCCTGATCTATGCTGCGACATCCACGAATGGCCGGTTGAACCGCTGCGCGGCAGCACGAACTTTTTCGCTCATGCTGCATTTTTCACGCTGCGAGCGCACGCAGCAGAAAATCACAATGGCCGAGTCGGGCTCGAAGGAGACTTTCACTGCACCCGTCCCCAAAGTCGGCTTTGCGGGACAATGCCGTCATTCGTTTTTCATATTTCGCTGACGCAGCATGGCTCCGCCCATGCGGCAGGCTTGTCGCTGCGTTGCAGCTCATGTTGCCAATGCGGTCATTCAATCTAGCTAAAATGTCGCAAAATCCAAACTCCACCTTTGCTGTCTCTTCGCAGCATGTTTCTGAGAACAGTGAGGCGCACAACAATTTGAACCACCTACAACATTGCACCAGTCCCCAAAATAATGACGGGATCTTTATCCACAGTTTACCGACGATCTTGAATTGATTCCTCGAGGGTCCAATTGTTGCGCTCTTGATCTTAAGATTTCACGATTTCGAAGCCCTAGTGACCAGGTTGGTTGGCTGCGACATTCTCGCGCAGCGATAAACCTCCAAGGCTAGAATTATCCGTTTGCGGGGTTCTAAGGGTAGGTCGGAATATTGACTTTCGCCGCCATGGAACCGACTTGTCGCTATGGTCCTGAAGATTACCTTGCGGCAGACGGTATACCTACTTCGACACCAACAACGGTTGTCCCTGCCAAGTTGCCCTGTGCAGACCCGGTCCAAGCAACGACAACGCCGGCTGCTGATCGCGTCATCCTTGGAAATCCTACCGACTCTCGCCCACGATTGATGCGGAGTGCTTGTGGCGAAGTACACCCGCTCTCCGGCGACACCTGACACATGACGATTGCTTCACCGCCATTCGCATACTCCAACCAAAGAGCAAGTGCTTTGCCGTCACCCATCTGCAAGACATCTACGCGACCTGCGGGTGTGCCGAGATCGAGTTGCAACGAGTCCTCAAACGATGCGCCCCCATCCCTGGAAAACGCAATTCGAGCCTTTGCCTCGCCATTGGCACCGGTGAACCACACGACTACCGCGTTCGTTCTCAACGCATCGATGGCAGGTCCGTTGACAGGGCATCCTGAGATTTCCCAGCCGTCAGCGTAGATTGTTTCGGGGTCGGTCCATTCTTCTTCAACCAACCTGACAACCGAAATATCGCGAATTTCTTCGACTGTTCGGTCCCTGTAGACCGCGATGATACTACCTGCTTCGTTGCGGACAGCCGATGTTTGACAGCACGTACAAGCGCGTGGGTCGAGCAAGCTTTCCGGTCCCATTGAACCGTCCGGCGCAATGTGACGTGCGCGGACCTGCATGGCATTCTCATAACTGTCGTCAGTGGCTTGAATATCGTATGCACGTCCATCCAGCCAAAGGGCTGTCAGACCCCCGCTGTCATCCGGGACAAGTGATACGAAGCCATGCTCGCGCTGTGACCGATCATCGTGAGGAATGAGCGGTGCTGTCCAGTTCCGGCCCTCATCGAAGGAGAAAGCGATCTTTACGTCGTATTGATAGCTGTCTGGACCATTCAATTCCAACCAATGCGCTGCAAGCGTCCCATCGCTAAGCCCAACGACGGACGGAAAGTCGGCCCAGTTTACAAACAGTGTCTCAGATTGATGAATTGTGCGCGCCTCCGTCCAAGACGTGCCATCGAACAGGGCCATCCGAACGGAGTTGTTACCTTCGGTCCAACTCATCACGATCCGACCATCGGGCAGTGTTGAAAGCGAGGGTTCACGTGCGTGATCCCCAACCGGTGCAACCAGTGGTGTGACTGCAAACACAGGGGCATCTTCAGCCGTTACAAAGGGTGCACCGAGCAGAAAAAGAGCTGTGCATGCGAACAAAAATCTAATCGGCCTCAACCTCCGATCCAACCGAAACGAGATAAGCCCAGACTGCCTTGGCATCCGTTTCTTTCTTCAATTTGAATGACATGCCAGATTTCGCCTTGCTGTCGTTCAGAAAAGTCGCGAGGAACTTCTTTGGATCTGCGATATAGGCTACGAAATCGCTCTCGTTCCAGACCAAGCCATTCTCGCCCGCTTCACGAATAGAGTCCCGAAATTTATTCCCAAACATTTCTTCGGTCCCTGCTGTTCGGTTGTACACACCATAAAGATTTGGCCCAACCGCGCCACCCTTTCGGATAACTTCACCATCCGTCCTGACGATTGAGTGGCAGGCCTTGCACTTGTTGAATACCTTGTCTCCGGCCGATGCGTCGCCGGTTACATGTCCATCGGCGAGAACACCTGTTCCAGACAATGCCAGTGCTAGCGCTGCGATAAATTTAGGTTTCATTCGTATCTCTCCACTTTGATGAATGTTACTGTCTACTCGATGGCTGTTATTGTCTTTGCCTCAGGTCGATAGCTCTCTGAGTTAATCCCGTTTTCCCTTTGAAGGGCGCGTATATATGCCACGATATGCAATACTTCTGCGCGTGTTACGCCCTCGACGGGTGGCATGTTACCGAACTTCCAATGATGCGCCCGAACGCCATTTTGCGCCGCAAGGACAAACGTCATGTCACCGTGGTGGCCCGGCTCATAAATTTTGTGTACGAGCGGTGGCGCAACGCCGTCCTGACCTTGCCCATTGACTCCGTGGCAGGCCGCGCAGGCTGCATCATAACCACGTTTGCCGATTTGCTCTTGCTCGGTGAAACTTGGGGGCAGCTTAACAGTTGCAAGCGCACCAGCAGGAAGTGCCATGCTTTCGTCCGTCTGAGTGCCCGTCTGGGAGTGGGTTGGCTGCAGGATGTACCATCCTGCCGCAGCAACGGCGATCAGAGCAAAAAATATTGCTGCCCATTTCATTCTATCAAACTCCTTCATTGTGTAGCGAGGGCTCCTGGCCCCTCGAAAGACAAAGTCGTTTTTCTGAGGGGCGATTGCTCGGATTGGCTGGCCTTTTCCAGCGCACTGTCATCTGCTTGGACCTTGCCGGATGACTGGCTCGAATTTGCGAAAAAGCCATTGATTTCCTTGTACCGGATCCGTGTATCCTCCAAGGTTTGGTAGTATCGGAAAAGCTCCTTCAACGGCGCAGAAAAGTCCTTGTGCGCCGCAAGCACGGCCACCAACGCGCCAAGTGTGATCCGACCCTCGATGACGAAATACCCGCCCAGAGAATAGAACAGGAACGGCGTGAGTGCGGTCAGGAAGTTATTGAGCGCCTTAATGAAGAATTTCAGGCGGAAGATTTTTCTGCGCACGTGCTCAAGTTCTCGAAAACGCGCGCTCGTAGGCAGCAATCCGATTGAATTTGAGTGCTGATCACGCAAATGGTCGCTGAGCTGTCTGCCGAGCAGCCGGACCTCCTTGATCCTTGTGCGCGACAGGGCGTTGACCTTCCGTTGCAGCTTGGGAAGCAGCACGAGTTGAATTGGCAGCACAGTCAGAGCAGCGGCACCCAATACGGGGTCTTGAACGAACATAAACAACAGAATCGTCAGAAGCGTACCACCTTGGAGTATCGGCAGGGTCAGCATATCGGCCGCGAAGCCGCCCACAGGTTCGACTTCTTGTGCGAGGATCGGGATGATTTCACTTTTGTCGGAGGAATCCGGGTCGCTGCGCCATTGCCGATACACCAGCAACCGGAAACGCCTTAGAAAACGCTCTGCCACATACCCTTTAAAGACGTTGAGACCATATTTGTTGAGCCCATTCAAAAGAATAGCCAGCAGATAAAGGCCGCAAAGAAGCATTAAGAAAACGAGCTGATCAACGTTCTGTCCCAGAACGACAACGGGGAAACGATCAGAATCCAGTGCGTTGTTCACAATCTGTTTTGGCAATTCTAGAGTCAGATAGAGAATTGGCATTGCAATGAGGCTAAGCATGATCATAAGTGCCTGCTGCTTTTTGGAGTAACGCAGGACGGAGCTGAAGAGGCTGCTATCAAGCCCCCGTATGGGCTCAGGATGAACCTTGGTCCCGCGTCGGCGTCTCCAGAGCTTCAGAATGCCGCGTAGTGCAAAGTAGGTGCCAACAAGGATCAGAAGCGCCGGAGCCAAGATCAGGATGAGATGGATAAATGGATGAACCCAGTCTGGAGTGGCATCGTTGTAATCGTAGCCGAAACCAGCAGCCACCTCGTGAACTAGCACATGATATCTATCCTTGAGCGACACCGGAATTCTTCAGCCCTCTGACTTGGGGGCAAGGTGATCGTGCACCATGATCACACCCCACATGCCCGCTTCGCGATGTCCGGGGAGAAGGCAGACAAACTCCAGATTCAAAATGTCTGTGAATTCCCATATTAGTTCGGCGCTTTGTCCGCTTTGTACCGTTACCGCGTTTGGATCGTCATGGCGCATGTCAGGATGGTCACGCATCCATTGCTTATGCTCTGCGACCTCGCTGAATGAGCCGAGAAAGAATTCGTGATCCAATGCACCCAAGTTGCTGATTACAAACCGGACGACCGTTCCACTTTCAATGTGTATGGCGTCCGGCTCAAAGATCATGTACCCGCTGGCGGTTTCCTTGATGGTCATCTCAACAGTCCTGTCGAACAAGGAACCATCACTGGGTTTCCCAATTGGTTCATGGCCCGGCATTTCGAATGCTCGCGTATGAGGCACTTGGCCTTTGCCGTTGGCGGCATCCACTGAAATGGCCGGGAACGCCAGCGACACGATAAAGGCACAGGTTCTGATGAACCGCTTCATAGTCAATTCCTCTACATTTCTTAGTTCTCTGGAATTGGTTTGCCTGCTTGGACCAGGCTGAGAAGCACAAGGGACCAGGGCGTGTGCCTCCGGCCCCTTGCGCAGTCATCACTTCATCTGTGTGACGGTCAGCTTGCCTTTGAGCCGTTCAGCGACGAACTCAATGTCCTGCCCTTCGGACATGTTGGCGATCGTCGCCTCATCGGCACGGAACACCATCGTCATCGCGGGCATATCGAGGTTGACCAGAGGGCCGTGGATGATTGTGACCTTGCCGGCCTTTGCGTCGATTTTCTTGATTTTACCAGTAGTGTATTCGATATCCGCCTGAGCCATTTGTTGACCGACTGTGATCGGGCCGTGCATGCCGGATTCGTAGTGGCCGGGGATCAGGCAGGCAAACTCGAACGTGCCTTCATTTGCAAACTTCCAAATGACCTCACCTGTGCCACCCTCGTCAAGGCGCACTGAGTTTGGGTCGTCATGTTCCATGTCCATCTTGGCCATGGCTTCCTTGTGCTCGGCATTGCCTTCCATGGTGTCGATGACGAATTCGTGCTCCAACTCCCCCTTGTTCATCACGTTAAAGCGGATGGTTTCGCCCTTCGCGATCTCAAGTGACGCGGGTTCGAAGATCATGTCGCCATCGTCGGTCTCCCGCATGGTGACGTCGATTGTCCGGTCGACCTTGGCAGGATCACCCGGCATGCCGATCATCATTTCCGCGTGCTTGTCGGCATGATCGTCGTCATGTCCACCGTCATGTGTGCCTGCGGCGAATGCCGGGGCGGAAAGCGTGAATGCCAGTGCGGATGTCAAAAGTAGGTTTTTCATTGTATTTCCTGTAGTTTTGGTTGATTTCAGTCTCGCAGGGCCGATCAGCCCTTCGACGTTGGTTTTGGTGTTAGCAGTGTCTTTGGACTGTTGTTTGAGGCAAACTCGGGCAATTCACCCGTCCATTCGTAAGCCTGCTCGCCCGGAGGGTTTTCATACCAACCGGGATCGGAGTAATCGTCCGCATCGATGCCGTCCCGCACCTTTACGACCGAAAACATGCCGCCCATTTCGATGGGTCCATGCGGACCCCACCCTGTCATCATCGGGATGGTGTTGTCGGGCAACGGCATTTCCATCACGCCCATATCCGCCATGCCTGCCGTGCCCATAGGCATGTATTCTGGCTGGAACTGGCGGATTGTCCGGGTGAGAGGTTTCTTGTTCACACCGATGAATGTGGGCACGTCATGTCCCATTGCGTTCATGGTATGGTGTGATTTGTGACAATGGATCGCCCAGTCACCAAGGTGGTCGGCCACGAACTCGTAGGCGCGCATCGCACCCACAGGGATGTCGATGCTGACTTCGGGCCATTGCGCTTCGGGAGGCACCCAGCCGCCGTCAGTACAGGTGACTTTGAAATCGTAACCGTGCATGTGGATCGGGTGGTTTGTCATCGTCAAGTTGCCGACGCGCACACGCACCTTGTCGCCCTTGTTCACGACCAAAGGGTCGATGTCGGGGAAGATCCGGCTGTTCCAGGTCCAAAGGTTGAAATCCGTCATCGTCATGATGCGCGGTACATAAGTGCCGGGATCAATATCGAAAGCGTTCAGCATGATCAGAAAATCGCGGTCCACCGGCATGAAGGTCGGATCCTTGGGATGGATAACAAACATGCCCATCATCCCCATCGCCATCTGCACCATTTCATCTGCGTGGGGGTGGTACATGAATGTACCTGATTTGATCAGGTCGAATTCATAGACAAAGGTTTTGCCAGGCGGGATACCCGGATGGCTCAAGCCCCCAACCCCATCCATGCCGGATGGCAGGATCAGGCCATGCCAATGCACGGATGTGTGCTCGGGCAACCTGTTGGTGACGTAGATGCGAACCCGATCGCCTTCGACTGCTTCGATGGTCGGACCGGTGGACTGGCCATTGTAGCCCCACAAATGGGCGATCATTCCATCGGCCAGTTCACGCTCTACAGGTTCGGCAACGAGATGGAATTCCTTAACCCCGTTGTTCATCCGGTGTGGCAGCGTCCAACCATTGAGCGTGACGACTGGGGTGTAGTCAGGCCCTGAATCGGGTCGCGGAGTGTAGGCAGTTTGCGCACTCTCCATCTGTGCTGCTTCTGGCAAACCCATGTTCGTGGTCTTGCCCCAGGCTTTCGAAGAAACCATGGCCGCACCCGCAGCGCCGGCTCCAAGTAATTGACGTCTATTCAACATATCAGTTCCTTTCAGTGTCCTGCGCCGCCACCAGCGGCAAGTGTTGCGCCTTCACCACCGGCACCACCGCTGCCTGCGCCGCCGCCGTAAATGGCTGCGGTCAGATCGGCTTGAGCCATGTAAAATTCGCGTTTTGCATTGGCTGCTTCCAGCGATGCGCCAAGTTTTTCGCGCACGTCCGTCAGCAGTTCGAAGGTGTTGGTGATCATGCCGTTGTAAGACAGCAACCCTTCCTCCTCGACGGTCTGGCGCAATGGAACCAGAACGTCTCGGTAGTGTCGTGCGATCTTGTAAGAAGCGTGATAGGCAGTTTCAGCACCTCTCGCTTCTGACCGAACATTGACCGCCTTCTCGGCAAGGACGTTTGCAGCTTGCAAATAGGCGAGTTCGGCCTTGCGCATCCGGGCCTTACCTGTGTCGTAAATCGGGATCGCAAATTCGAGTTCGACCTGCGGGGTGGTCTCAGTTTCCGTTTCGCCGTCCTCAGCTTCACGCTCGGTTTCAAACCCTGCGATGATTTCAAGGTCAGTGACCAAGCGCGTTTGGTCTGTCAGACCGAAAGCCGCTGCTTGTGCCTCAAGCCCCAGCTTTGCGACCCTCAAGTCCAAACGATTACGAAGCGCTCGTCCTTCAATATTGGTCACGCGACCTACAGAGCGCGGCAATGCTGGAAGCGCATCGGGTACGAAATAGTTAACCTCAGTCCCCCATAGACCCATGAGTTTTGTAAGGTCTTCTTTCGCCCTGGTGGCGTCGAGACGGGCCTGTGCAAGCTGCCCGGCCAGCTCAGCATTGAACGCCTGCTCACGAGCTTGGCCTGCTTTGTTGAGCGCGCCTGTTTCTCCCAACTTTCGGGCGAGTTCTGATCCGGCATCAGACGTGGCCTTGGCCCGCTTGAGATAGCTGACAGCCTCGAAAGCGGCGACAGCATTGATCCATGCTTGTCGCGTTTCATTTGCCAACGTCAAAGTATCATTTACCGCTGATAGCTGTGCCGCACGGAAGTTGACATCAGCCAATGCGACCCGTTGTCTACGCGTTTTGGCATCGAGAATATTCGTCGCAATCATGCCTTCGATAGCCCGGTAGACACCAAGTTCTGCGGCTCCAATGCCCAGCACACCAATCGAAACTACCGGGTTCTCCGGCGTTGATTGCTGCCAAGCTTCAGCAGCAGAAAGCCCTACATTCGCGTAGGAGGCTTGCAGCCCCTTGTTGTTGAGCAACGCGACCTGAACCGCCGTATCGGCCGAAATTGTTTTTCGATGAACCATGCCGTGAACCTGCTTTTTCAAAGCAACGTTCTCAGCTTGGGTTTGAGCGAACGCGGTGCGTTTGCCGATTGCGGCTGACGTCTGACTCGACACGGCGGCAAACCCAGCTTTCGGTTCAGTGTAAATACCCGGAATCGCAGTCGCACAGGCTCCCAATAATAGAGGAAAGCTGACGGCCATCGGAATTTTCAAAACGCGCATCAGTTGTCCTCCGATTGCTCTTGATTGACGCTTCGCCAATCGCGCGGGCCGGTGGGGCCGCGGTACGTGTAGCCAGCCAACGGATTCTGATAGCTGATGGGGGACGCAATGGCCGTGTTCGTAGCGGCTTGCTGCGCGGTGATATCGGGGAGAGGCGTTGGCTCGGACGCGCACGCGCCTAATCCGAGGGCCGAAGCCCCTAGGAAGAGTTGGATTTTCATGAATTTTACCTGACTGATGAACTTCGGGCTCGCGCATACTTAAACGCGAAACGAAGACCCTTAAGGGGTCTTAAATCAGATCAGGAATTGGGGAGGACGCAGAAAGCCAGCGGGCTCAATCGAGTCGGCCTGTGCATGCAGCGTAAGGTATTTTCCATCTGTCGGCTGGATTGCCGCGTCACCGGTGGTTTCGTCCAGAACGACCGAAAAACAAATGCCACTACAACATTGACCAGTCGATTCATCGTCACTGGTCGACGCCGAGGTGGATCCGCAACTGGAGTACGTTGTATGTGATGATATATCGCGGCTCGACCCATCGACTGCATCATTGTCATGCTGAGTGGCCGAAGCGTGGTGATCGCCGTGCATACCGGCACCCGCATGGGAAGCCGAAGGAGGCGCAAATACCAAAGTCAACACAAGTGCGAGGCACGTGAGTGCCTTGTACAATGCAGAAATGGGAAGGCCTCGATACATAGGGGGGGTATCCAACATAGGGAACCGTTTGTCAATACAGCCTGAAATTCGGTTGCCACTATGTGTCAACGGTTTGCTATCCATAGATAGGGATTTTGGAAACGTGTGCTTGAAACGCATCCTCACCCACCGTGCACTACGAACTCTAACCTTCATCCGGCCACCGCGAAACCACCGCCAGCCAGCAGTGACCTTCGCTTCCAGTTTGTCTCCGATGCCATCAACCTACGATCTGGATCAGCATGACAATGGCCATGCCCATCATCATCAGGTTTTCGGTCAGGCTGACGAAGCCAAGGGGGACGTTTGAGTTGCCGCCAACGCAGGCGCACTTAAGCTCCCGTTTGTCGATATATACGGCCTTGAACACGCTGATTGCGCCCACCGTGGCGATAAAGAGCGCTGCAGGAGCAGCAAGTGGGGTCAGCAACATGCCTGTCATCAGAATGCCTGCGCCCGTCTCTACCCACGGGTAGACATATGCATATGGCACCCATTTGCGTGCCAGCAGGTCGTAGTTGAGGAACATTGTCGTGAAGCTCTCAATATCGCGGAGCTTTTGCATGCCCAACAGGATCATCGAGACGGAGATAAACCAGCCGAGCGTCTGCCATGTAATCGCGCCCCGGAACCCGATGGAGAGTGCAAGTGCTGTCGCTGCGGCCACGGCGAATAGGTAGATCACAGGTTTGTAGGTCGTCGCATCCGGATCGTAGTCGGTCAGCTTCTGGCGAAGGGCATCATAGCCACCGACGCGCTCGCCTTCGATCCAGACCTGTGGCGTGGTGGGAACGTCGTATTCCTCCTTGAACGCATCCACCTCTGACCGTTCGCGGAAAACGCGATCATCAATATCGTACCCCTTTGACTTCAATAGCCAGCGCGCTTTCTGCCCGGACGGACACAGATGATCTGGCAAGGCCATGCGGTAAAGCACGGCCGTCTTTCCGGCCGCAGCGGCGGCGGGGTCGGTTGTGACGTCTGCGGCGTCGCGGGTGTCTTTTGGCATGATAATCTCCTTGCGATCAGCGTCCGCGAGAGTTGCGGACAAAATAGACGATACCGGCGATCAAAAAGGCGATAACAAGCAGGGCAATCAGCCCCATGCCGCCCATCATCCAGCCTGCGCCTTCGTGCATTTCACCATTCATCATCGCTCAGTTTCCTTCTTGGTTGCGGGGGGTGCCGGCGGGCGCATCCCCATTGGCTTCGATATCCGCGATGTAGATTTTCATTTCCTCGATCTCGCTGCGCTGCGCCTCGATGATCGCATCGGCCAGCGCACGCACGCGCGGATCGGATATATTCGCCCGTTCACTAGTCAGGATCGCGATGGAGTGGTGCGGAATCATCGCTTTCATCCAGGCGATATCGCCTACTGTGTCTTGCGACCGGACGAGGTAAACTCCGGCGGCAAAAGCGAGGGCTCCACCGACGAAGATCGCGATGTTGGTTTTCCGGTTGGAGTACATGCCGAGCATGAAGGCGAGCATGATGATCGCCATCATCCCGCCCATATAGAGCGCCATCCACATTCGTGTCTGCGAGAAGAAGACGCGATCCAGCGCGTAGGTGTTGAGATACATCAACCCATACATCACGACCGTCGAAGTGCCGATCATGGCGAAGAACCGGACATATCCGCCACCTTTGCCGGTATGGCTATCGTGGTGCGCGCCGTGAGAATCCATTGTAGTGTTATCCTTGCGTGCCATTGTCTGTCTCTCCTATATACCCATATGGGGTATATAACTAGAATGTCAGCTACTGGTTCCAAAAAAGTAAGGAGCGCCGTCGGATGAAGGCCAACAAAGAAAAGACACTTGACCGCCTGTCGCGGCTCGCAGGACAAGTGCGCGGTGTAGCGAAGATGGTTGAGAGCGACCGTTACTGCATGGACATTCTGGCGCAGACAGCCGCGATCCGGTCCGCCGTGCTAGGGGTCGAGAAGCTGATCCTCGAACACCACGCGCAGCATTGCGTCTCTTCCGCCATCGAGAGCGGCGACCCCGAGGAACAGCGGGCTAAGTTCGACGAGTTGATCGGGCTTTTGCAGAAAGCGTCCCGATAGGGTTTATCAATCAAGCGCTTTCCTGTGCCAGAGCATCGTGGCAAGCGCCAACGCCAGCACCACGTCGATCCCGAGACAGAACGGTCCCCACCATCTTGGCGCGGGGTTTGCGATCATCGATTCGGCAACCACGTCGAAAATTCCATGCGAAAGCAGCGCGGTGGCCAGTAACCACGATGAGGTACGTGCGCCGATAATCGCCAGTGCTGAGAATCCGGCCGCTAAGCCCGTATGAGCGACGATTTCCAGAGTGTCGCCGGATTGGATTGCGAAGACGTAACCGTCCGGTCTGCCCGCTCTGACGCCGTTTGAAAGAGAGTGATAGTGTCCATTTTCGATAATGGACATCTTGAGGCGGTTTATGGCTGGGAAGAAGGGTCAGAAGAAGCGGTTTTGGTCGGATGATGAGAAGCGCTCGATTTGTGCGCAGACGACGGTGCCGGGCGTGTCTGTGGCGCAAGTTGCGCGGCGGTACGCGATGAACGCCAATCTGATCCACAATTGGTTGAAAGACCCACGGTTTGCCCCGGAAGCCGACATTGCTGAAGCTGATTGCCACGGCGGCTTTCTACCAGTTGAGATCGAAGGATTGGTGTCTGTTCCAACGATCAATGACGAGTCCGGAGCTGATGCCGTGGTGTCGGCGCAGCGGGTTGATATCACGTTGTCGGATGGTCGGCGGATTTTGGTGGAAGGTCCGACGGCCTTGTCTGGCGTTCTGGCGTTGGTCGAGGGGTTGATGGCGTGATCCCGGTTCCGGTCAACACGCGGGTTTGGCTTGCAGCTGGTGCCACCGACATGCGCAAGCAGTTCAACGGTTTGTCGGCTCTGGCCGAGAGTGTTCTGAAGCAGGATCCCTACTCTGGACATCTTTTTGTGTTTCGCGGCCGCCGGGGCGATCTGGTGAAGATCGTGTGGTGGGATGGTCAAGGGGCTTGCATGTTTTCCAAGCGACTGGAGAAGGGCAAATACGTTTGGCCCGCTGCATCAGATGGCAAGGTGACAGTTAGTCCGGCGCAATTGTCGATGCTGTTGGAGGGAATTGATTGGCGCGCGCCGCAGCGGACTTGGCGGCCACTGACGGTCGGCAATTTGGAAGCAAATCCAGTATCATAGGATTCCCATCCGGTGTGCGCTCGGCTATAAGCCGAGGCATGTTCGATGCGCTAAAATCCCTGCCATCTGATCCTGGCCAGCTGCGTGTCGCGGCGGAGGGTTTGGTCGCTTTGGCCAAAGCCCAGGCTTTGGAGATTGAGAAGCTGAAGCATCAGCTGGCGGGGCACAATCGGCACTGTTTTGGATCAAAATCCGAGTCAGCCGACCAACTCAACTTGCAGCTTCGACTGGAAGAGGAAGAGACCGCCGCAGCCAGTGTCGTTGCCAGCGAAGACACCAGTGCTCCATCCGAGCCAAAGCAAAAACCGAAGCGCAAGCCATTGCCGCCAGAACTGCCACGCAGTGAGCAAGTATTGACCCCCGGCGAGACGTGCAAATGCGGCGGATCGTTGCGGGCCATCGGTGAGGATGTGACCGAAGAACTGGAGTATGTTCCCGGTCGCTTTGTCGTGAACCGGATTGTGCGCCCACGCATGGCCTGCAAATGCTGTGACAAGATCGTTCAGGCGGCTCTGCCCTCACGCCCCATTGAGCGCGGTCGCCCCGGTGCTGGCCTCTTGGCGCATGTGCTGGTCTCGAAGTATGCGGATCATTGCCCCTTATATCGCCAAAGCCAGATCATGGAACGCGACGGGATTGATCTCGATCGCTCCACTTTAGCCGGTTGGGTCGGGCAGTCCACAAAGCTTCTGGAACCGTTGGCTGATGCCATCGGTCGACACGTCCGTACGGGCGCAGCCATCTTCGCAGATGACACCCCGATTAAAATGCAGGCCAGAAAGAAATGCGCAACGGCGCGCATTTGGACCTATGTCCGGGATGAAAGACCCTGGGATAGCCAGGCGCCACCGGCGGCGTGGTACAAGTTCAGTACAGATCGGGAAGGCAGGCATCCTACCGAACATCTGGCCAACTACCAAGGCTGGGTCCACGCGGATGGCTATACCGGGTTCAACGATATCTTCGCCAAGGAGGCTGTTTATGAGATGGCCTGCATGGCTCATGTGCGCCGCAAGTTCGTCGATATTTTCCAGTCGCAGGGATCGCAGATCGCCGAAGAGGCCATCCGCCGGATTGCAGTTCTTTACGCGGTCGAAAAGACCGTGCGTGGCATATCGCCGAATGAACGGGTCGCGCTGCGCCAGCAGGACGCCAAACCCGTGTTCAACGAACTGGAAGCCTGGCTTGCCGCGCAACTGGACCGTATCTCGGGCAAATCTGAACTGGCCAAGGCGATCCGGTATGCCTTGGGTCGCATGAAGAAGATGCGCGGATATCTGGAAAACGGTTCCCTCGAACTCGACAATAATTGTGCGGAGCGCTCAATCCGCTGCGTGGCTCTCGGGCGCAAAAATTATCTCTTCGTTGGCTCCGAAGGCGGCGGCAAAGCCGCGGCAATTGCCTACACCCTCATCGAAACGGCCAAGCTCAACGGCGTCGATCCGCAAGCCTGGCTCACATGGGTTCTTGCGCGCATCGCTGATCACAAGATCACTCGACTGGACGAGCTACTGCCCTGGCGTTACGCTGCATCCGCAGCGTAACAGACGACGCTTAAACCCCGCCAGAGCGGCCAGACCAAACGGCTACCAATTAGGACCATGCCACGCGATTTGAACGAAGTTTTGGCGCGGAAGAAAGTTTTTGTCGCGGACCAAGAGCCGCTGAACCAGGAACGAACCGGGATGAAAGTTGGAAGCGGTTTGACCACGTGGGGAGCGTTCTTGAGCAGCAAATTACGTTCAAGAGTGGATTCAGCAACAAGCCTGAATTCACCGGTTTCGAGATACTTGATACCGCCGTGGATAAGCCGTGATGGCGCTGCGCTCGTCCCGGATCCGAAATCATCTTTGTCGATGATCAGGCACTTCAAACCTTGTAGGCAAAGATCCCTAAACACCCCCGCCCCATTAATACCCGCACCAACGATGAGGACGTCGTAGTGACCGGAGACATCCATTCTTACGGCGCGATTGGTCAATGTTTGGCGTCCTCTTCGATACTGGCCCAGACTGGCGCCATCTGCTCCGTACCTTTTTGGAAAACCTTATACTTGCGTTGCAGATAGGACGTACCATCCGCAGTAGGAGAATACTTCTTGCCCTCTGACGTCATGGCAAGCGAGGCCTCTTCCACACAATCATATGTTCCAACCGCCACTGCGGCGCACATTGCGGCTCCGAGTGCCGCCGCTTCATTAGTTGCGGCTACTTCTAGTGGCCGGGCGAGCGCGTCCGCAAAAAGTTGAGGCACGATTGGATTTCGGGTGACGCCCCCACCGATAACCCCACCATAGCAATCCCGGTCGCATGACTTGAAGCTCTTTGCAGAACGGCCAGCCTGACCGACGCGCGTCTGCTGTGCAGCCACTCTGGGTCAAGGGTTCAAATCCCTTATCACCCACCATAGCCTCACCGTTCCACACGAGTTGCGATGCGGTTTACACAACACCTGACCGGCGCGTGCGGTACGCCCGGACAGGCATGAAATCCGTGTCACACATCAACGCCCCGCCAGTGCGTCAGGCGGCGAGGTCTTTCTTGATCGAGGCGAGCGTGCCTGTGAGCAGTCTGGATGCCTGTACCTTCACAAAGGGATTGTCGTCGAGGCTCTTGAACATCGGCGAGCTGCCCAGCACCTTCTCAACCTGATCAACCGCGCCCATTGCCTTTTTCCGGGCAAGTTCGTGTACCTTGGCGTCATCGGTGGCGGTACCGGCCGTCAATGGCCCGGCCAGCGCCTTTTCCAGACTGTCGAGCGCGGACAGCAGTGTTTTGAACGCACCGTCCAGGCGGGTCGCGCCGGGCAGATCGGCACAATCGGTCTTTACCTTGGATTCGAGCTTTGTCACCTCACTGCGTGCGGCCGCAACGGCCTTGCCCCAGTTGGTGTTGCTCTTGACCAGTGTTTTCTTGATTTCCGAGCCTTCGCCTGTGTCGTCCGCAGTAAAGGCGAACTTGCGCGCGGCGGCGATCAGTTTCTTGGCGCCGTCCACGTCCGGCGGATCGCTTTCCATGGCGCGATCAAAGAGGTGCTGCAAACCGTCGATCTGTTTGAGACGCGCCGCATCACCGTTTGCGGCCTGGCGCGCGCCGTCGATCAGCCTTCCGAAGGATTTGACGATTTCGCCCGTGCCATCGTCCGCGCCGTCGTCCTCGACCGTTCCATCAGGCAAGACAAAGCGGAATTTGGCCCCGACCTTGTATTTCTTGAAATAGGCCTTGAGGCTGCGCATCATGTTGCCCGGTGGGTTGACCTGACAATAAAGCGTCAGTGCCCCTTTCTCGAATTCCAGGTTGCCGTAGGTCAGTTTGCTCGATTTGGCTTCGGTCTTGGCTTTTTGGGCCAGAACGTCAGGTTTTTTCACCTTGTCGACAAGAAAGGCAGGGTCCTCCTTGCCCAGTGCGACCGCAAAAAACGGCCCCTTCTTGGCCATGGCGAGGATGTCTTTCAACTCCTTGGTGATATCGTCGGGTGACTTGGCGTCGTCCTTTGGCATGTGAATATCTCCCAGGATTTTGCGATGGCCTGTATGTTGACTGGTGTCATTTCCTCATACTTGCACATTTATGTCTATTGAAAATTTGTTGAGAGGATCGTCTATTGCGATGGTAATTTCCTCGGCCGCCACACGATTGTGTCGGCGGTTTTGATTGAGCCGCGAGCAGCTATTTGGGAGGGACTGTCATGATTACACCGGATCAGGACGCCTGGTTGAAGGCAACATTCAACATCAACGTCAAACATGCCGAAGTCGATACAGACGTGACCACCGAGCAGGGAATGAAACCCAAGGCGCGCCTGGACGAGTACGAAGGGGAGTTCGAAAAGGCGGGCTGGCGCAACAAAGCGAACCCGGACAGCACGGTTTCCATGACCCGCAAGCTCACGGATGAGGAGGCGGAAAAGCAGACCTATTCCACGAACGCAGAAGGCAAGCTGGTCGACAAAGACGGGAATGAGATCAAGGACGACAAAAAGCGCCTGATGACGATGTCGCCCGACTCCGGCGACATCACGATCGGCAATGACGAGCATGTCATCTTGCGGGAGTTGAACCCCGACGGATCGCCGACGGATCGTTATCAGACCATGCCCAGAGCGCAAGCGCTGCAAATGGCCAAGGCGTCCGGCGGCACCAAACGGGTCGAATATCAGCACCACTCGACCGGGGCGCAGGGCAAGGATGTCGCTTCGGCCGGGCACATAGACACCAAAGACGGGAAGGTGACGCGCATCGACAACTCGTCGGGGCACTACCGCCCGGCCTTCGAACACCTGTTGCAGGCGGTCGAACACCTGCTCAAGACAGGCGCCATGCTGGATACGACCATCGTCGACAAGGATGGAAATGAGTTGGAAGACTCCAACCCCAAGGCGTTCAAGTTGTACCAGAAAACGCAAATCCTGATTCAGGGCCTCAATGCCGACAAGGCCGTACTGGTGAAACTGGCCGACGCCGCCGACAAGGGCGGTGACCCCGCCAAGCTGCAAGCCGCCAAGGAAACCTATGACAAGAAGGTCAAGACGATCACAGCCGCGCTGGATGCGATGAAGAAGATGGGGATCGGTCCGGCCAACAAGATCACGGGCGAGGTCGAATTCACTTATGCGGACGCCTCGGGTACCGCTTTGGAGTTTATCACTTCCGTCGAGGAAGAGAAACTGTCGACGAAGGAATTCCTGATGGGCAAGGGGGCGGAGCAGGGGATCGAGCGCCTGAACGAGGATGACGACGAAGAAGACGAGGACGACGTTCTGGGACGACTGGGGATCGAAGCCTATGGCGACAAGGGCTCCGGGATTGATGACACCACGACGAAGCCCGACCCCTCGTACCCCTACCAGAACGAACCCACCCCGCCACCATCCGAAGGCGTTGGGCAAGACGACAATCCCTATCCATATCTTACGTCCGGTCCCAATTCGCCTGACCATGAGGGCGGGAACGACACCCCTAAACCTGATCAGCCGGAAGAGCCGGCCCTTGGTGGGACTTCGTCCGATCCATCCGGTGGCCAGGATAATGCGGTCAGGCAAACACCCTTCCGCGACTTCGATGACAAAGAAGACATGCTGGAAGAGTTGAAGAGAGTGGCCGCAGAAAAGAAACTGCGCCCGGAAGATCGCGAGAACGCCGCCGAGTTGATCAAGGAGGGCGTCGCGCCCGACATCGACGAGGACAAATGGCAAGAAAGTGTCGAAGAGCTGTTGTCCACCGCCAAGGGTTTGCTGCGCGATGACGATGATGACGACGACGATGATGACGATGAGGAAGAGGACTTCTTCAAAATCGAGAACGGCAAGGTCGTCCGCGTCGATGCCGAAACCCTCTACACCACGGAAATCTGTGACGCCGAACCCGACATGGAGATCAGGGACGGTAAAGTGGTCCGCATCAGCGATAGCGGGGTGGCTTACATGGTGGATCCGGACGACCTATAGGTCGTGACGGCATCCCGCTCGATGCGCAAGCTGTGCGCATCGGGCCGACTGCCTGGCGGGATGTCTCTTGCCCTGTGCCGTTGCCACCGCTAACCAGACATCCCGCCAATTCTCGTCATAAAAGCCACCATTGCTTTCCATCAGATCGGTATCTTCAACCCAATAATTCTCGTTGGCGGCGTCCACCGCTATCTTTTCTGATGAGAATAGGTGTGCTCATTTTCGCAGAATCTGCGGCCAGACTTTCGGATCGACCCACTGTTTGCCGTCCTTCGGTGCGCCCCAAGGATTGCCGAATGCTTTCTCCGCTGGCGGGTCTTCGACGCTCAGGTCGCTTGCTTTGACCGCCCGCCTTGCGCGCTTGTGTTCCGCCTTTTTGAACGGCTTGTCGCTCTCTTTTGTGGTCATTCCGCAGATGGGTGTTTTGCGATAGGATCGGGACATCTCAGGTCTCCACGAGGTGCGGCATGAAACGGTGCCGTCCGGTTTCAATGAGCAGTTTTGCGAATGCCTCCCAGTCATGCAGATAGACGAGGTGGGTATCAGTCTTGGGGTCGACCAGAGCGGCGGAGCCTCGGCTGCTGTCACGCCAGAAGTCATAGAATGGGAGGCGCGCAATATCCGCTTCGCGCACCATTTTGTCGCCAGTGATTTCCAGCCCGAAATATGTCCGCTCCGGCTCACCCTCGTCCCGATCAAACCACGCCACCTGTTTCGGCTGCGGCATGTTGCGATGCCGTCCAGTCTCAATGAACATGCTGGCGAAGTTCTCCCAGTCGCGCAGGTTCACCAGCCACTCGCCAGTGGCGGTGTCCTGTATCTGCGAAGATCGCACGGCGCTGTCGCACCAGAACTGAGCGAAGGGCAGGCGCGCGATATCGGCAGGGCGTACACCGCGCCTGCTGATGACCGGGAGGCCGAAATAGGTTCTTTGGGTCATGGTGCGTGTGCCTCGTTTCCAGATAGGCGGTCGTAATGGACCGCTGACATCAGCACGAAGGCGGGTTTGCCATAGCTGGTGATCAGGATCGGGTGGGTTTTCGCCAGCTTGAGCAGCGTGCCTGTCTTGTGACGAAGCGTGCTGATCGTTGCTTTTGGCATGTCGTCCATCATCTCAGATCTCCTTTGCGTTGTGCTCGACGTCTTGCCAGTGCTTGTTCACAGGCAGCGTCTTCGCGCGACGGGCGATGTCCTCGAAGCGCACTGGCATGAAGTCCCAGACATCGACGCCTGCGTTGACGCTGTTGCGTGAGCCCTTCCAATTGTTGTGGACATGGCCGAAGATCTGGAGCGCGTCGCGACGGGCGTGGTTCCAGGTGATCATGGGGTAGTGGCACAGCGTATGCGCTTGCTTTTGCGGACCGTCCCGGACCTCGGCCAGATGTGTCACGCTTGTCCACGGCAATGCCTGCGTCGGCTCCAGATCGTGGTTGCCGACAATGAGGTGCTTTTCTGCGCCGGGCAGCTTGTCGAACAGCTTGCGTAGCCAGTCGGTGTCTTTGGCTCTTGGACCATGGGCAAAGTCTCCGATGATCCAGAGGGCATCTTTAGGTCCGACCATGGCCCAGAGGTTTTGCATTAAAACCGCGTCCATGTGGTTTGCGGAGCGGAAGGGGCGGTTGCTCCGAAAGACCAATGAAGATCGAGATATCTGGATGGTTGTCGGTGACAGCGCTTCTGCTATGCGCCATGCTCTGCTTCATCCTTCTGAGGTACTAGCTGGACACCCTAAAAGCGATGTTAGTTGGCAAAAACGGTCGTTATCGCCGGTGACAAAACCGTATGTGTTTTGACCTATGGCCTGCATGCAGTTTGTTTCATGGACACCCGATTAAGGCTGCAAACCGGGCCGCTATCTGATGATATTGGCCCAGTCTGATAGCACACTTCTTATGCTAAAGACTGCGCACCTATCAGGTGCATAGACGGTAACGCGAAGACTACGTAGAACGACGCGATTGCGACTATTGTGGTCGCCCAGGTTCCGCGTTGGCGCATGACGCCACCGACAGCCAAAAGCGCCACGGAGATAACGCCAAGTCCGGTCCCGGCCAGAAGCGGCACCCAGAACATCATCCGGGATGATCCTGCTCCATTTCGTCGTGCCGTTCGCGGATTTCCTGCGGCCAAGTCGACTTGATGTAACTGAGAACGGCGATGATCTCGTTGTCCGTTAGAACGCCATCATAGATGGGCATGTTTGATGCGTATTCAGGATCACCGATCAGAGCGCCCGTCCCATATTTTGTGAGACGGAACAGAGTGTCGCCGTCATGGTGCCACGTATGTCCGGTGTTATCGTGAGGTGGTGCCGGGAGCCGCCCATCCGAGCCAGGCGAGCGCCAGTTCGACTGGCCTTCAAGGTTGGCCCCGTGACAGGATGCACAGTTCGAGGCGTACACCGCCTCACCCGCCGCCACGATCCTAAGGTCGGTGTCCTTTAGGATGATACGGTCTTCAGCGGCCATGCTCATTACAGCTACGAACAGGGCCGACGCCAGAAGCATGCCGACGCAGCCTGCGATTACGAGGGACTTTTTCACAGACCCACCTGACGTGCGAAGTATGCTGCAGAAAAGAATTTTGAGGATGCAGGACAGCGTTGTATGCAGTCAATCCTGTCGTTTCCCACCCTTAGGTCTCCGGTTACTGCTGAAATCACAGCGACCAACGTCATGGGCATTAAGCAAAAGATGAACGATACGGCCATGTGAGATATACCTATATGGGGTATATGGTGCATTGCAAGCTTATGGGGTGCTACAACCTGTCGCGGTAGCTCAGTGCGCGTGCACATCGTTGCCGCGTGCCATCATCAGGTGATGTTTGCGGTGATGATCCTGGCTTGCCATCAACCCGAAGAAACCGAGCCCCTTGATCCTAGCGACAACAGCAGGATCGTCACTGGTGACACGCAGCTCCATTCCGTTTTCCAAAACCGAGACTTCTACTGCCCAACGACCGTCCCGCATGAGCTGCGCGGCGTGGGCCGGAACCATCCGGCGGAGCGTGGCGCGCGTTTCAATATCTCCTGTTGCCAACGCGGAAATGCCATCCGGCAATTCGGTTTCTGAGACGACGGTGTCAGTGATCAGCCGATCCATATCCACCAGATGCGCCCGCAGGCCCGTCAGATCGACTCGTGACCAGGCCGTTTCGGGATCGGCCTCCAGAAAGCGCACAACTTCAGACAGGGCTGCGAAAGCACCTTGACCTGGTTCAGTCAATCCAAAGGCGTCCGCCGGTTTATCCTGACCATGTGTCACATGATCCATGCCGTCGCCGTGATTGGACTGCATCGTTTGCGCCAGGGCGATGGCCGAACCACCGACAATACCCAAGACGGCCAAGACAATCTTCAATTGCATTTTCAATCCTCGCATATATTTCAATGCACCCTATCGAATGTGTTCGGAAACCCGTATGATTTCTATCATGTCTGATTGGCAAAGCATATTTGACGACGCGCCATTTCGCTCCCTTCAGCAAGGGGAATTTTTGTTCAGGCGGGAAGATTGCATCAGGTCAATGTATCTTGTCCGTACAGGCGCGGTCGCGCTGGAACGACCATTGGAAGATGGAACTACTCTGACCCTACACGTTGCTACGGCTGGCACTGCATTAGCCGAGGCGTCCCTGTTTGCTGAAACCTACCACTGCGACGCGATAGCGCTCTCGCCTTCCCAGATTGCAACCATGCCACGTGCAAATTTTCTGTCTGCATTGCGCGATCGACCAGATGCGGCTCTGAGCCTGATCAAAACCCATGCCCGAGAGGTTCAGGCACAGAGGGGGCGCATCGAAATACTGCGCCTGCGCCGCGTATCCGACCGACTGGATGCTTGGCTGGACGTGCATGGGAAACCTGAGAAAGGTGAATGGATCAGAGTCGCTGACCAGATCGGTGTGTCACCACCGGCCCTATATCGTGAACTGGCCCTACGAAGGCGATTACTCAAAGAGGCGTGAAATTTTTCGAAAGCAGTTATTCACTGCACGATCGCGGATTAATTGTATGGGCTCCGGGCTACTATTTGGCGGCGTCGAGATGCATGAGCACTATGTGATGGTGAGCGGCAAAGTGTGACTGAAATTTGGATAACCCCGGCTACCCGTAAACCCGCTTGTTCTAACGTTTCAGGCGGAGCGGGTTTTCTGGAATGGAGAGTGACAGCACAGTCTGCATCTTAACCACCTAATCCTCGGCTTCTGCCGCGCTGAACATGAATGGCAGATTTTCATACGGCATGGCGGCAAAGGAAATTGTGCTACCCCGACAAGTTGCATGCTACGAACTCACGCAGCGAGAAACCGCAAGGACCGGGTTGGGCTCGTTTGAGACCTTCGCGGCATCCCGCCCCAACGTCGGCAATGGTGTGAAGGGGCGTCTGTGCGCAGATGTTTTGGTCATCCCCATAATGTAGAGATCTCAAGAGTCTTATCGTCCGGGAAGTTTTGCTGTAACGTTCGATCATCGCGTGAACGGGGAATCCGAGTTGAAACAGCCTTCAGACCGCAAACAGGCTTGCGACAAAGTCAATCTGTCCAAGGTCCATTCTCCCTACCGCCGATCTCGGGTCGCTCTGAGCGTTGCAGCTATGCCGAGAGACCTAGGCGAATTTCTGGATAGGCGCCTCGAGGACCATTGCCGTGACCGCTGAGATGACGTCCCATGATGCCTGGTTTCGGTCCAAGGTGAAGGAGGCGCTGAATGACCAGCAGGCCGCGACACCGCATTCCTACGTGATGAATCTTGTGCAGGCGGTGATTGATGAGAAGCGCCGCCAACAGTCTTGAACAGTGCGTTCTGGTCTTACCTGGTACCTTTGTGCGTTTCGGGGTGTTTTGGTGGGTTGCCGCCGCTTCTTCTGTCAAAAAAGTGTTTGCCGATCGGCTGCGTGACTTAGCCTTTGATTCGGACAAGGGCGGGTCGCGCTCGTGATCTGAAATTCTGCACTCACTCTCGTTGCCCAACCTCCGTCATAGCTTTCGGCGGAAACCACAAAAAGTGTAGAGCGGGCTTTTTGTCCTTTGGAACTCAGACCCTGATCCAAAGGAAAATCCCCATGTCCAAACCCAGAACGGCCAACCCGGCTCTCGCAATCTCCGAAGCCGATCTCGCCTCTGCCCTCGCGCAAATCGGCGCGGAGGTCGACCACCAGCCCCTGCGCAGTTCAGCGCTCGCGCGCATCATGCGCGAGACGTTCCATGGCAGCGATGCCGGCGGTGCCTGGGACTGGCGCATGGCATATGACCTGATGCAGGCCGCGTCTGTTCAGGTGCTGCTGCGTGGGGATGGCGCGGTAGGTGATATCGCCGCTGCAAAGCTGCTTGCCTCACGGCTGCTGACGGAAACCCGCCGCTCCGAGCAGCAGATCCGGCTACAGCAGTTTTCCACGCCGCTGCCAATTGCGGCGCTGGCCTTGCGGGCCACGGCGATCCGCAAGGGCGAGACCGTTCTGGAGCCCTCGGCTGGCACCGGTGCACTGGCCGCTATCGCCGCCCGGGCCGGTGCCATGCTTTTGCTCAACGAGATCGACCCCTTTCGCCAGAGCCTTTTGCGCGCGGTCTTTGGTGGCGATGTGACGGGCCATGACGGCGAGCATATCGACGATCTGCTTCAGACGCCGGTTCTACCCGACGTCGTGGTGATGAACCCGCCCTTCGCCTCCTCGGTCGATCGCTCCCGAGACAAGCACATCGCCGCCAAGCATCTCATCGCGGCTGCAAAGCGTCTCGCGCCCGGCGGGCGGCTTGTGGCGATCATGCCGCAGGGGTTCACGCCCGAACGCGATGCTGCGCATTGGTCCCGCGCCTGCGGTCTCCTGACGCCGCGACTGGCGCTGACGATGCCGGGGCAGGTCTACCGCAAGCTTGGCACCTCTGTCGAAACCCAGCTCATGGTCTTCGACAAGGTGCAGGAGGACGGCGAGATGATCCGCGCCCCTGTGCGGGATCTGGAGGAAGCCCTTCCTTTCGTTGACGCCGTGGCCGCACCCCGGACCGAGATGCGCCCCGTACAACAGGCAGCGGCGATCCCTAACGGGCGGCCGACCGGTCCATCTTCTGCTCCGCGCAAGAACGCCGCTGCGCCTGTTGCCGCCTCCAAACCCCGAGCCAATGCCGTCCGTCCGCTCAGCTTCACAAGCTTTGAGGCCCCGCGCGACAACACGCCCATCTCGGACATCTATGCGCGTTACCGGCCGCAACGGATCGAGATCGCGGGTGCTCAGGAACATCCCACGCCGCTGGTCGAAAGCATCGCTATGGCCTCGGTTGCCCCGCCCATTCCCTCAAACACGGGCAGTGATGACTTGCGCCTGCCCGCCAGGCTGATCGAGGAGGGACATCTCTCCGAGGCGCAGCTGGAAACCATCATCATGGCGCATGATGCCTATGGGCGTGATCTGCCCGGTCGGTTCACCATCGATGACGACCAGACCAAGCTGACGCGCGCCGATGATGACCCGGACGCACGTGCCTATCGCCTCGGCTATTTCCTCGGCGATGGCACGGGCTGCGGCAAAGGCCGCGAATGCGCAGGGCTCATTCTCGTGAACTGGCTTGCCGGGCGCAGGAAGGCGATCTGGGTCTCCAAATCCGCCACGCTCATCGAGGACGCCATCCGCGACTGGACCGATCTCGGCGGCTCGCCAGCCGACATTCAGCCGCTTTCCAAATGGAAACCGGACCAGCCCATCACCGTGACCTGTGGCATCCTCTTCGTCACCTACGCCACGCTGCGGTCCGCGGGCAAATGCGGCACCACGCGGCTCAGCCAGATCCTCGACTGGATGGGCGCGGAGTTCGAAGGCGTGCTGGCTTTTGATGAGGCCCATGCCATGCAGAATGCGGCAGGGTCCGAGCAGGGCAGGGGGGCCAAACCCTCCCAGCAGGGCCTCGCGGGCCTGCGGCTGCAACTGGCCGCACCCCGCGCTCGCGTCTTCTATATCTCGGCCACGGGCGCCACGAGCGTGCACAACCTGGCCTATGCCGCGCGTCTCGGTCTCTGGGGGCAAGGCCCCGAATACCCCTTCCCGAGCCGCGAGAGCTTTGTGTCGGCGATGGAAGCTGGCGGTGTCGCCGCCATGGAGGTGGTCGCGCGCGATCTCAAGACGCTCGGGTTCTACACGGCCCGCGCCCTCAGCTTTGATGGCGTGGAATACGATGTGCTGGAACACGCGCTGACCCCGGCCCAGATCGAGGTCTATGACGCCTACGCCGGAGCGTTTCGCACCATCCACCACAATCTCGAGGCCGCGCTGACCGCGACCGGCGTCAACGACGCCTCGGGAGAGACCAATGCCTCGGCCGCACGCGCCTCGGCCAAATCTCGCTTCGAGAGCACGAAACAGCGCTTCTTCAACCATCTCCTGATGGGCATGAAAGCCCCGACCATCATCCACGCCATCAAGGACGATCTGGCGGCAGGCAAGGCTTCCGTCATCCAGGTGGTCTCGACGTGTGAGAGCCTGCTGAAACGCCGACTTGAGACAATGGACCCGGAGGATGAACTCGTCGAGGGTGCCTTGACGCCGCGCGATTATGTTCTGGGATACCTCGAACAGGCCTTCCCGATTCATGCGCAAAAGCTGGTCGAGATCGACGGCAATATGGTCGCGGAACCTTTGCGGGATGAGACCGGCGCGCTCGTTGTCTCGCGCGAGGCGCTCGCTCTGCGTGACGCGGCCATGATGGAGTTGATGACGCTGGCCCCGATCCCCTCGGCGCTCGATCAGATCCTCTGGGCCTTTGGCGACGAGGCCGTGGCTGAAGTCACCGGGCGCTCCATCCGCCCTTTGAAGGCCGAGGACGGCCATCTCTTCATCGAAAAGCGCGCCGCCAGCAGCAACTCATCCGAGACCCAAGCCTTTATGGATGGTGAGAAGGATATCCTGATCTTCTCCGATGCGGGCGGGACGGGCCGGTCCTATCACGCGGCGCAAACGGCGAAGAACCAGAAACGGCGGCGGCACTACCTGCTGGAGCCCGGCTGGCGCGCCGATGCGGCCATCCAGGGGCTGGGCCGCACGCATCGCTCGGCTCAGGTCAGCGCGCCCTTCTTCCGGGTCTGCACCTCGGATGTGCATGGCGAAAAGCGTTTCACCTCGACTATAGCCAAGCGCCTCGACCAGCTGGGGGCCTTGACCAAGGGTCAGCGCGAGACCGGCTCGCAGGGCATGTTCCGCGAGGAGGACAATCTCGAAAGCCCGATCGCGCGGGCGGCGCTGCGTGGGTATTTCGCCGATCTTGCTGCCGGGCGGGCCGAGGCGATGAGCTACGAGAGCTTCACCGACTGGACGGCCCTGCGGCTGATCGACAAGGACGGGGTGCTCCTTGAGGAGCTTCCCCCGATCCAGCGGTTTCTCAACCGGGTGCTTGCCCTTCCCATCCACATGCAGAACGCGCTCTTTGCAGAGTTCATGAAGCGGATTGCCGATCAGTCTGAGCGGGCGCGCGCGGCGGGCACGCTCGATTTCGGCGTGGAAACCCTACGCGGCGACAAGATAGAACAGGTCTCCACGGAAGATCTCTGGACCTGCCCGAAATCCGGCGCGGTGACGCGGATCATCGGGCTCGAGGTCACGGATCCGGTGCATGTGCTGTCGGCGGATGACGCCCTGTCGCGCAACCCTGACAAGCTGCCGATGGTCAACAGAGCGTCTGGACGCGCGGCGCTCATCTCGGCGCGGCCCATGCAGATGTATGACGAAGACATCGTCACGCTGATGCGCAAGGTTGTGCGGCCAAACGGGTCGAGCTACCTGGAGGAGGCGCGGTTTGAGTCATCGGCCTGGGAAGAGATCGACAGGCCCGAGTTCGCACGGCTTTGGGATGCCGAGGCTGCGTCCTTGCCGAAAACCACCACGACCAAGCTCTACCTGCTGACCGGGCTGCTGTTGCCGATCTGGAAGGACATTCCGACCACCAATGAGCGCATCTACCGCGTCACGCCGGACGGAGCGACCGCCATGATCGGGCGCACGCTCAGTGAGGAAGGCGCAGCCGCGTTGCGTGCCCGCTTCCTCGTCTCCAACCCGCAAACACCGCAAGAGATGCTGACCGCCGCATTGGGCACCACCGCGCCGGTCGATCTTGGCCGGGGGATGACCCTGACCCGTCGCCGGGTCGCAGGCGAGATGCGCCTCGAGCTGGGCGGTGCCGATCGGGGTATGATTGATGGACTGAAAGCGCTTGGCTGCTTCACGGAGATCATCGCTTTCCAGCTGAGGGTGTTCCTGCCGCACGGGGAGGGGATCGACACGGTTAGCATTCTGGCCCGGATCGTGGGGCAGGGGCCTGCCATCACGGCAGAACAAGCCGCCTGAAAAGTCAAAGCGGGCTTTGGGTCGGGCGTCGCAGATCTGGATTTGACCGGTCTGCGCTTTCCGGGCGCGGGCAGACCAATGCCACGCCCGGTCCCCCCCCAACTTCAGACAAGAGGACGGACCCATGACCAATCCCCAGATCGACTATGCCGCAATGGCGGCTCAGTGGCGTGCAGAGCGCGAAACCACCTTGACGGCATCCCGAACGGAGCTGCTTGCGCAACTACGCGCGCTTGGCATCAGCGAGGTCACCGCCGAATACGAAGGCTATGGCGACTCCGGCAATGTCGAGGATGTGACGGTGCAGCCTGCGGACGTCAAACTGCCGGAACCGCTTGCCACAGAGGTGGGCGATTTCGCCTGGTCGCTCGCCTATCACCATCACCCGGGGTTCGAGAACAACGAGGGCGGCTATGGCACGCTGACCTGGGACATCACCGCCGACAGTGTCACCTTGGATCATGCCGACCGCTATGTCGAATGCTCGCACAGCTATGACGAGGGGCTGTGAGATGGCCCATCCGCTTCATCATGCCGAAAGCTCTGCCCGGAAATTCGGCGGGGTGCCGTCTGACTATCAGGCTGTGCACGATTGGTTTGACGCCTCAAAAGAGCACCTCGCGCTCTTTACGCACCGAGCCTTGCGCCATCATGCCCAAGGCCTGTTCGAGGCCGAACGGGTTTTCGGCCTGACCCTGACCAATAGCGCGGGTCGGGACATACCCGTGCGCTGGATCGGCGAGCAGCATGTCCGCGAAGACTGTCAGGGCCGTATCCCGAGCATGGCGGACTGGCTGCGACGGATACAGCCCGAGCCATGGATGGCCAATGGCCACATCGACCGGCATTCCGGCGATGAGCCCTGCGGCGACCCAAGGGTCGCCTGGGCATCTGAAGTCGCCGCCGGACGAACCGTTCTTGGCCTGAAGGATTGGATGGCGGCGCGCGTGATGCAAGCGGCGCAGAGTGCCTGACAGGACCCGGCTTTTTGCCAATTGAATGCCGCACGGAAGCCCGGTTGGAAGATCGGGCTTCTTGAGTCGTTTCCCCACCATTCTTTGTAAGGAGGTTCGCATGACACTCGAAGACATCAAGGCGGCCGTCGATGCCGGCCAGACCGTGCACTGGGCCAATACCGGCTACGTTGTCCACAAGGACCGGCTCGGTCAGTACCTCATCACCTATCAGCCGAATAGGAGCTGCATCGGCCTGACCGACCGGAGCGGGCACCGGTTGAACGGAGAAGAGGCGGAGTTCTTCATCGCGCGATCAGAGGACAGCGCGGAAAATCCGGGCAGCCAATCAAGACCAGACGTGCAGGGGAGGGGCGTAGCACCCGGAGGCGCGGGGGCATTCCCACTCGGACGGCAGATCTGACCCGTGGGCGGGGCTGAAAGGAAAGCAGGCTTTCTGATTGGTGATCCCTCAAGGGGTCGAGAAAGCAATCCCGGATGCGCTGGCAAGAACGTCAGGCACCGGCCAATCCAAAAGGAACCATCCCATGTTCGCAGGAACCCTCACCCGCAATGTCGAGACCGCAGCCGCTCAGTACACCGGCATGATCCACTCGACGCGCTTTGACATCGCCATCCAGTTGGAGGCGCGGGCCAAGATGTCCGAACGTAGCCCGGATTTTGATGTGACGGCAGTCAACAAATCAGGCCGCAAGGTGCGCATCGGCACGGCCTGGAACGAGACCGGCAATACCAGCGGTAACCCCTACATCTCGATGCAGATCGATGTCGGCTTGGGCCCGTTCCGGGTCAACGCGGTGCAGACGAAAGAGGCGCGCGCGGCCCAAAGCGGCGAATTCGAGATCATCCCGCTGGTCTCGAACGGCCTGATGAAATCCGGCTCGCTCTCGGGAGAGCTCACCGCCATGGACGCCGACAACGCCTTCACCGGCTACATCGCCAACATGATGTTCGATCTGGAGTTCATGCTGATCGAGAACAGCTACAAATCCGAGGAGACCCACCCGGATTACCACATCGAGGTCAGCTCGCCCCGGGGCACACCGATCCGCGTCGGCTCGGCGTGGATGGCGAAAAGCAGCCGCACGGGCAATGACTACCTGTCGCTGCTGATCAACACGCCCGATGGCGATCTGCGCGTCAACGCCGTGCAGAACGAAGAACAGCTCGGCGGGCAGACCTTCTCGATCATCCCGTTCATCGACAGCGGTGAGCAGCCGCAGGACGCAGGCACGGGGCTGTCGTTGGTCGCCTAATTGGCACGCGAGGGCGAGCCGATCTGAACCCAAAGGGGAGCCGTGGGACCACGGTTCCCCTTTTGCTGTGCTGGTGTGGTTGAATGAACCCTGCCTACATTGCAGACGTTCGTGTCGCCTGCAGCTAATGCTACCGAAGAGCCCAGACTCACCGATGCTGCGGGGCGCGCGAATGTCGGCTTTCGTCCGGCGCGTCGCACCATGATGGAGTTAGTCAGCTTCCACCAAGTCACTCCGGGCATCGCGGATGATCATCCACGACGAATGCAGGAAAAGCCCCGCGATCGCGAACGCGACGATCAGGTCGGGCCATGCACTGCCAAGCCACGCGACCAGCCCGGCGGCGATGACCACGGCGAGGTTGCCGATGGCGTCGTTGCGAGAGAACAGCCAGACGGCTCGCATATTGGCATCACCCTTGCGGTGCTTTAGCAGCGGCAGCACCGCGAGGATGTTTACGATCAGCGCACCTACCGCGAAGGCTCCCATCAACCCGGCTTCTGGCGTGGTCTGGTTGAGGACACGCCAGAGCGTGCTGCCGACAACGCCAAGGCCCAGAAGGCCCAGAAACACGCCTTGGATCATCGCCGACCGCGCCCGCCATGTCAGGCTCCAGCCGATGGCGAGCAGGCCCAGAAACGTGATCGCACCATCGCCCAGAAAATCGAGCGCGTCTGCCTTCAGCGCCTGCGAACCGGACAGGAACCCGCCGAACATTTCGACTACGCCGTATCCGAGATTGAGCGCGACCACGATCCAGAGCGCGCGGCGATAGCTCGGGTCCTTGTAGGCCGGATCGGACGATGTATCGCCGTCCTCGATCTTCTCGAAACCGTAGCCGGTCGCGTCGAGCGCGGGCCGCACTTTCGGCAGATCGCCGTCCGCGATCCGCAATGTCATGATGTGGGTGGCGGCGGACACTTTCACGTCGCCTTCGGCCACGCCCGCAGACCGGGCCGCGCGCTCGATCTCGGCGGCATCTTTCGCGCAGTCCATGCCTTGCACCCGCATTCGGATCGGGGAGGAGGCTGTCGCCAACTTGCTGTTATCGGGCTGGCTCATGTGCGATCCTTTTTGTGGTAGCGGGCGAAAAGGTACGCTGCTAACGTATCAGTGGATAATGATATGACAGCGCAAAACATTCAAGACGATCTTTCGGCACCCGATACACTGGAACTGCGGGCAAAGCTCTTCCGGGGCCTAAGCGATCCCAGCCGTCTGACGATCCTCGATGCGCTGGTGTCGGACGAACGCAACGTGCAGGAAATCGTCGGGCATACGGGTTTGGGTCAGCCCAACGTCTCGAACCATCTGCGCTGTCTGCTGGAATGCGGGCTGGTCAGTCGCCGCAGCAAAGGCCGCTTCGTTCGGTATCGTCTGGCGGACAGGCGGGTCGCCGATCTCATCCGTGATGCAGGTCAGCTACTTGCCTCGACAGCCAACGGAGTTGATGCCTGCCAAAGCTATACGGACTAACCGGCGCGACCTGCTGCAATGTCCTATCGGTGCGCCAAACCTGAAGCAGCCATCTGCGCATCCGCAGCGAATGCACCCTTTGTCCCGCAAAGCCGACTTTGGGGACGGGTGCAGTGAAAGTCTCCTTCGAGCCCACTTTGACCTATGCTGCAGCGCGCCTGAAAGTCGGCTTTCGTTGTTCTTTTCACTCAACCGACAGCAAAGTTATGGGGGTTAGGTTTCGAGCGCGAGTCTTGAGAATGGCTGAGGTGTTCGAAATGGATCAGCCAAAGGTTCACAACGGCCTTCTCATAAATCACCGTTTGTGAGAAATGTTGGGTTGGGATTACTCAACTTCTTAAATGCAGCATTCCAACTTTCCGTGTGCCAGTTGACCAATTCTTGTTTTAATGCATCTTAGCGTGAATAATGCGGAGGGTATTAAGCGTGATTGACAAGTCAATTATTGATGAAGTGTCATCTTATATGACCGAAGAACGAGTAAATCGATACACTGGATTTTGCACCGCCGTTGTTGATCAATGCAATAGCATCAAGCAAGAACTTGGTCCTAATGTAGTTAGTCGCGTTTATTCACGCCTAGACAAGCAAGGTGGCGCTCAACTTAAATCCAGCCTGAAGATCGCGAAAAAGGTGATGGAGCGTCGCGCCGAGGGGCTTGATTTCAACCCTTGTGACGTAACTGATATCGTCGGCGCAACCATCGTCGTTCAGTATCCCGATCAGATCAACCAAGTGATTGGCAAACTGCGGGAAAGGGTAAACGCAGACGATATCACCATGAAGGTCGAGGTGATTGAACGGCCTGGATACTATGCCACCCATGTCGACCTCTATTCCGTGTTAGACTTCCGTGCTGCCTATTGTGAACTTCAGATCAAGACGATGCTGCATGACTCTTGGTCAGCCAAGATGCATGATCTTAACTATAAGCCTCAGGGTTCACTGGATAATAGGCTGGATCGCCTAATGTCTTCGCTTGGCAGCACCTTGCAGGCCATAGAAGTTCAAAGTGAAACCTTGCGCAACTTGATCCAAGAAAGGTGGCAGCAGGAAAAATTCTGGCGGCAACTTGTCGGTAAGCACACGATAGGCCAGTTGCGAGAGTTTTCTACAGATGCTGGTCTGTTCGGTGACGGAGCAAGGGCAGTTTTTGAAGAGATTGATCGACTTGAAGAAGAGGTAATCAACTGGAGGCATAACGATGATCCACTGGTGGCGATAACGCGGAAAGTAAGCTTATTGTCAAAGCCATCTGCCCGTGAGGCTTGGTGGATTGCGACCTACTTGGCGGTGTTGTCAAGGCGACCAAATAGCGAAGACTTTGCCATTGAACTTATTCAAGACTGGTTAGAAGAGGCTTCCAGATTGCTTACCGTAGACCCAAGCAATATTCATCATGCTGAAGTCTTTTTCGCTCCGTTGTCTTGCCAAGCCCTAGGCCACAACGAGGTCGCCATTGACCTAAGTGAAAAGATCATTGAACTCTTCGATGCCCTCGGCTTAGAGGACATCAAGTACGCGAAATTCAATTTAATACACTTCTTACTAGAAAGAGAGTACTTTCTGCCATCCAAGCCTGACTTACGAATGCGAACTGCTGAACGAGTGCGTAGCCTGGCAGAGGATTGCGAGACGATGCGAGCTGAAGACCCGTCGTCGTTTCATGACATGGAGGGAATGGAAAAAGTCGTGTTCGGCACTAGTGCTGAGGAAGTCCGACAAGGTATCGACCTCATCGAAATGGGCAAGGATACCTTGAACGAACGAGAGGCAGAGTATGCCTCTGAAACCTACGAACTTCACGCTAGGTTGGCGTGGAGACGACTAGGTGAAATAGAAAACGCTATCGGGTAACCCGCTGGGGATTCTTCCTGGTCCGCTTTTTGATGATCGGCGGAATGTATACTCGATTTGCCATGTAGTCTGCCTCATTTTTGGTGAACCTTACGGCTCTATACATTAATATTTAGTATACTCACCGTGGTGACGCAAGGGTGTCGCGCAACAGCGGCGGTTCCGTGAAGAATTGATATCATGATAGCGTAGCTTCGGAACATGGCAACAAAAGGGCAGGAAATGTCAGTCACTTACAAACTGCTTGCTGAAGATGGAAGCATTGCAGAGGCTACTTTGGAGCGGGAGTTTGTGCAGGGGCTGGTTTCTCTTCCTGATAATCCAACAGACTTCTTCAGGTTGGAGGGCGACGTGATCTTCCTTGAGCTTGCTGCACTGGTTAATTCACGAGCAAGGCAGCGGGGTATACTGAATGCAAACGAGTATATGCGCCAAGCAGCAAATGGTGACATGGAAAAGAGACAACCTATTTCGGTAAGCCCGCTCAGTGAAAATCTTTGGCAAGTTGTTGATGGCAATTCGACCGTGTTGAACGCACTCCTATCGGGGTGGAGTAAGGTTCCTTGCATTGTGAACAACGAGTAAGCTTGATCGATATTGGCGTGTCTTATGAAATCAGTTAAGAAAACTGCTACAGATTACTTTGTATTTAGCCATATATCGTTGATAGTATTTATTTTTTGAACTGTTATAAACTCCCTTCGTCGCCGCCATTCTGGCAACTATTTGTGGAGTTTTCTGGCATTTCGCAGCCAAGTGATATTTGGCATAGTTGCTTAAAGCAGACATCGGCACAACCGCAGCGAATTCACGTTTTGTCCCGCAATGTGGACATCTGACGAGCTTAAATGCTGCATGAACGACGAACGGCCGCTTTGGGGAAGCTGCAATGTAGCGCCTTGAGCCTCTGCGAACGGCAGCAATGGGCCGCGAAATCTCGATTGGTTATTCGTGGCTAATTTTCTTCGCGAAACCTTGCCTCGAGCAGGAGATCGACATGGTTAAAGTTCGGCATCAAGCGCCAGTCTGATATTTCAAAACCGCTAGTCCCAGCCATTTCTCCGAAACGTTGAATGGATGCTTCTAACATTGGGCAGTTTTCTTGCTTCGCTTCATTCAAGGTGAGAAGTCGGGTGAGGCGAACGCTCATAGAATTGAAGCGGCCAAGGGACGCTGTGAACTCAGCTTGACTTAGCAGAAAGAAGGCTGGCCCATCGATTATGAGGCGGGTCATAGCAGGCTCCGAGACAAGTTAATATCCCATCTTGTAGGGACTTCATTAACAAAGAGTTAACGCTATGGTCTTGCTTTAATGCATCTGTTTCGTTGAACGTTGTCCAACCACCCCATCGACCTCATCAAAATATTCAGCAATCTCCCTCACCGGATTCGCGAATGATTGGCGGGGATGCAACGTTCCAGCATCGATGCGCACATACTCCCGCCAGTTGTCAGTTTGTAGGTTGCTCCAGATGCGGTCCAACTCCGGCTTCATAGCTTCAGCGTTTACGACCTGATCATTGCTGAGCGGACTAAAGCGTGTGCGTACCTGCTCTTCGCGAAACTGCTCAGCGAAATGACCATATGTATTGCTGACGGTATTACTGCTTGCGTGCCCTAACTGTTTTGCCACAATGTCGAGAGGCACCCCACGTCGCACAAGGTCGCTCGCATAGGTGTGCCTCAGGCCATGGAACACCAGGTCACTGGGTAGGCCCGCTCTCGCAACGGCTCGCCGGAATAATTGGGTATGCTGCCTGCGCCATGGTTTACCCATGTCAGACATGAGAACAAAGTCCTGTGATCCCTTATCTCGGCAAAGACCGAGGAAAAATGCCATGCCTTCGTCTGGAAGAAAGACAAAGCGAGCAGGTGAACGTTTGAAAGCAGCGACACGCAATCCATAACCTTGCTGCGCGACATCACCAACCACGAGATTTCCGAGTTCTCCAACGCGACAGCCACTGTAAAGAGCAGCAAGTACGAGGTTGCGCAGAGCGGGCGTACACTCCGCTAGCAACCGTTGGCATTCAGAACGATCAAGGAAAATAGTTCTTGGCGTATGGTTGACGGCGACCCTCTTCAGACATCGCCATGGGCGTTCCGAGTTAATCTCCGAATTGTCCCAAGCGTGTTTGAAGGCCATCTTGAGGATCGTTACGAGAGAATTAAACGTCCGCTTCCGGCGTCTAAGTTCGTCTGGCGATAATTCCTCGACGCGCTGGCGTGGTTGTTTATTCCGAAACCCGTACTTAGGTGGTGTTTCCAAAACTTGTTTTGCCAGTTCCCTTAGATGGCGTGCGTTAAATTGCTCCAGTGGTATATGCGCATAACTCGGGACGATATGGTAATTAATCAGAACAAGGTTGTTGTAATGGCCCCCAGCGGATCGGGCTAAGCGTGTCCAGTCACAATAGTCCTTCATTGCGTGGCCAACAGTATAGATATCACCGATAGGGCAAATATTGACGTCACTGACCCGTCCAACTGGTCGTGAGGTGGCCGCCAGCGCCTTGACCTCGTCGGTGTCAAACCACTCAATAGCCCGTTCCAGCGCTTCGCGATATGTGAGCGAACCATTGCCGAACTCGAGTGCCGAACCAAGGCATCTTTGACGGTACTGCTTGTCCTTCGACAGTATTCGAGCCGTCCAGTTGCAAATCTTTGCATCAGGACGATGGATGCCAATGTGCCTCCCAGTGGAAAGAGTGTGCCAGTGAGGCGTGCTTCTTATTGCGAGCGCCAGCACTTTCTCAGCTGTCATAAAGCGGCAAGGATTGTCTAAGCCATCGCACTTGAGAAACCGAGTTACTTGGCGGGAATAGTTCATGAGTTGCTCCTTCATCTAAAGGAGGCAAATCTAACAGATTTCAAATCACACTGTGCACGAACCAAATGGAGCCAATGAAATATGCTGTGAGCGCAAATTCTTCATCAAGCGAATGACCGCTTTGGGCCGTTCGTGTCGTCGCGCCGACGCTAAGATGAGCAGATGCTGCGCCGCATCCGATGGCGGCAGTGAGCCCAGACTCACCGATGCTGCGAGTTGAACCAATGTCGGCTTTTTGAACTGCACGGCATATCACGGCATGTTGTTCAGACGAGCATCGTGGTCAAAGCTGGTTCGCGAGGCAGGACGATAGTCAGAAGGAAGCGACTGGCATCGCTCATTCGTGCCGCTCTTCGCCATGCCCCCGCCCGCCGAACTCGGACAGGTCGTCGCAAGCGTGGCGCGCGCATTCCAGCTCAAGCGTGGTGTGCTCGATGTCGAAGTGGTCGGTCAGTGCAGCTTTGATCCGCTCCTTCACGGCGTCTGCGTCGGACCAACGCCCCTCGGCGATGACGACATGCGCGTCCAGTGCTGCACAGTGTTCATCCATCTGCCAGAAATGCGCGTGGTGGATACCTGTCACTCCGTCGATCCCGCGCATGGCTTCAAGAACCGCATCCGTTTCGATCTCGGGCGGCGAGCCGAGCATCAGGATACGGATCACGGGTCCGATTTCCCGGAACGATTGCCACAGGATATAGCTTGCGATCAGCACCGTCACGAGCGGGTCGATCAGCCGCCAGTCGTAGAGCAGGATCAGCGTGCCCGCGACGATCACGGCGACAGAGCCGAGCGCGTCGGCCACGTTGTGCAGGAAGGCCGCACGGATGTTCACGCTGGATTTGGACATGGCGTAGGTAAGCGCCGCCGTCACCGCGTCCACGATCAGCGCGATGCCTGCGATGATGACGATCAGCCAGCCTTCGACCGGCTGCGGATCAACAAAGCGCATCGCGGCCTCGTAGAGCAGATAGAGACCGATCACGATCAGCGTGGTGTAGTTGATGAGCGCCGCCACGACCTCGACCCGGCCATAGCCAAAGGTCATCTCCGCATCCCTCGGTCGCCGCGCGATCTTCCGGGCCGCGAAGGCGATGATGAGCGAGATCGCATCGGAAAAGTTGTGCAGCGCGTCCGCGATAAGCGCCAGCGAGCCGGAAACCATGCCGCCCACGATCTGCGCGACCGTCAGGCCCATATTGACCGCGATGGCAGCGAAAACCCTGCGGTCCCCTGCCTCGGGATCGATGTGATGGTGATGGCCGTGCCCCATAGCGGTAACTCCTTTCGATTCGTATCGTTTCAGGATAGATACGATCTACAGCGACTGTAGGTTCAAGGGGCGACATGAAAGAATACTCAATCGGGCAGATGTCGCGCCATGCCGGTGTGAAGGTGACAACGATCCGCTACTACGAAAACCGGGGTCTAATACCGTCGCCTGCGCGCACGAGGGGCGGGCAGAGGCGCTACGACGAAGCGGCGCTCGAACGGCTTGCCTTCCTACGTCACGCGCGGGAACTGGGCTTCGGTCTCGATGACATCGCCGATCTCATGGCGCTGGCTGAAGCTCCGTCAGAGGATTGCGAACCGGCCCACGAGATCGCACGGAAGCAGCTCGCGGCTGTGGACAGAAGGTTGACCATTCTCGCGCAGCTTCGGGAAGAGCTGGTGCGGATGGCTGACGCGGATGATCCCGGCCATGCCGGAAAGTGTCGCGTCATTGAGGTTCTCGGCGATCACAGGCTCTGTATCGGTGCGCACGACCTGCCTGACGACGCTTCTCAAATGCTGTGAGTTACCGCCGCCGCGCCAGCTCGCGATAAAGCGCAGGCGGCGACACACCGATCTGATCCGCGACCCTGATCCACTCGCCCTTCTCCGGCTCTCCGCGAAGCTCAAGCCAAGCATCCAGCCTGTCGGAGACGCGCCGCAGGCGCAGGATCTCGATGCGCGCACGCTGTGCCTGAACCTCTCGGGCATGGATTTCGATGAGGCTCAGGGTCGCATCCGGCTTGTCTCGTAACGCATTCAGAAAATCTTTGCGTCTTACGGCGGCCACCTCGGCAGTCGTTCGCGCAACCGCATCGCAATGGTAGGTTTCAGCGAACAGCGACGCCTCGGCCAGCGCCCCGCCCGCCGTCGCGATATGTAAGGTCAGTGAGGTTCCGTCTGTCATCGCACGTTCCAGCGCTACCGCGCCCTTGCGTACCAGATACACGCGGCTGACCCGATCCTCCCGCCGGAACAGGGTCTCTCCTTGCTCAAGGGCCCGCACCGGCACGCTGTCGAATATGTACCGCCATTCAGACATGATAGAAATCATACGCGCATTCGGACACATCCAGTAGGGTACGATGAAACTCAAGTGAGGAACGGGAATGAAATTGAACGTGATCCTGGCGGCAACGGCCGTTTTGGGCGGCGCGGCCATTGCATTGGCACAAACGATGCACACCGATCATGATGCAGGGATGGATCATGCCGCACATGGTCAGGCTGAAACTGCCGACCGTGGAGTTCTGACCGAACCGGGTCAAGGCGCTTTCGCGGCGCTCTCTGAAGTGGTGCGTGTGCTGGAAGCCGCTGCCGACACGGACTGGTCTCGGGTCGAGCTCGCGGGGCTACGGGCACATCTGGTCGATATGGATCGGCTCGTGTCGGATGCTGTCGTGACGGAAACGGACCTGCCGGACGGGTTGTTGATGATGGCGACCGGCGATTTGGAAACGATTGCCACGCTTCGCCGCATGGTTCCTGCCCATGCCGCGCAGCTCGCACGGGATGATCGCTGGACAGTGGACGCAGCCGAAGTCGAAAACGGCGTCGAGCTGCGCGTTACCAGCGTTGATCCCGGCGTCGTTGCCCGGATCAAGGGATTGGGCTTCTTCGGCCTGATGGCGAGCCAGGATCATCATCGCGAACATCATCTGATGATGGCGTTCGGGGTCGATGCGCACGCGCATTGACGCTCGCGACAGGATGTATCGCGGCTTACGGCTTGCAAACATCCACATACCCCATGTAGGTATGCGGTATGGGTTTGATCCGGCTACTTCTTGTTGTCTTGGTTGCGCTGTCCGCTTCGATCTCCGGGGCGATGGATGCGGGCCATGCGGCTGTCGTGGAGCATAGTCACGTTGCGATGGATGAAGTGGCCGACGATCAGCCGGTCTGCTGTTCGGGAAGCTCTGAGCGCTCCCAGACCTGCCATGCGCTTCCCGCGCTGCTTCCCGGTGCAGGCCACCATAATGACGCCCCCGCGACCTGTGAGGATGTCTTCACCGCCGCACGTCTGATGATGACGGGCATCGAGCCGTCCAGCCTTCTCGATCCTCCGCGCGCGGCGTGATGCCTGCCGCGTCCCCCGTGTCGCGGCCATTTCGTTACAATCACACCTGAACGGGCTCTGCTCGTGCGTATTCCTGTCGAGAGGAAAAGACATGAAACCGATCAAGACACTACTCGCCTTCACCCTTGCCGCCGCCCTTTCGCTTGGCCTCGCCTCCTTCGGCGCGGTTAGTATGGCCCACGCGGATGACCATTCCAGCATCGCCGATCATGGCACGATGCACGTGACCAAAAGCCCGACCTGCGGCTGTTGTGGTGCCTGGGTCGCCTTGGCCCGCGAGGAAGGCTACGACATCGATGTCACGGACACCCGTGATGTCACCAGTGTGAAGCTGGACAACGAAGTGCCCGGCACGATGTGGTCCTGCCATACCGCGATGATCGACGGCTATGTGGTCGAAGGTCATGTGCCGTTCGCCGCCCTTGCGAAACTGCTGGAAGAACGCCCCGAGATTGACGGGATCGCGGTTCCCGGAATGCCCGGCGGATCGCCCGGCATGGGCGATGATCCGACCGCGCGCTATGAAGTGCTGGCCTTCGGTGGCGACGCCGGTGAGGGCGAGGTCTTCTACGAGGCCGGTCTGTGAACCGGACTATCGGGCTCGGTTTGGGGGCAGTGGTTCTTGCAGGAGCCGCTGTCCTCGCCTTCGGGTGGGGCACCTCGGCACCGGCCCAGACCATGCTGATGCCATCCGACCCGGACGTGGTGGCCCTTGGACAGACGGTTTATGCCGAGAACTGCGCCTCATGCCACGGTGCGAACCTCGAAGGTCAGCCTGACTGGCGCTCACCCGGTGCGGACGGACGGCTTCCCGCGCCGCCCCACGATGAGACCGGACATACGTGGCACCATGACGGCGACACGCTGTTCCGGCTAACTAAATACGGCACCGGCGCTCTAATCGGAGATCCTGGCTACGAATCCAACATGCCCATCTATGATGGCGTTCTGACCGACGACGAGATCATCGCCGTGCTCAGCTACATCAAATCGACCTGGCCGCAGGACATCCGCGCACGCCATGACGACATGGAGAACAGACAATGAAGCAGATTATTCTAGCCCTTGTAGCCGCATTGGCGATGGCGACAGCCGCGCTCGCACACTCGAAAGCCGAAGACACGACCCCGGCGGGCGGGGCAACAGTCGAGGCTGTCGAGGTCATCGAGCTGCGGTTCGATGATCCGATGCGTGTCACCGCGATCGCCCTGACCGGCCCTGACGGGGAACTGGACATCACCCGCGAAACCGGCCTCGATCCAGTGACGGAGTTTCGGGCCATGCCGCCCGAAGATATGCCTGCCGGAGCCTACACCGTGGATTGGCGCGGCCTGTCGTCCGACGGCCACCCGATGCAGGGCAGTTTCGACTTTACGGTCGCGGACTGACCGTTGGACGGGCTGGCCCCCATAGACACTTGGACTCTTCTGGCGATCCTTGCGAAATCCGCCGGATATGCGGCGGCGCTAGTCGCTATCGGAGGGCCGCTCTTCGTCGCGATCTTTAGATTTGCGCCGGATGACGTGCTGCGCCTGGCCCGGCAACTCGCCGTAGGGGCGGCGCTACTCGGTCTGGCGGTGTTGGCGCTCCGCTTCGGTATTCGGTCTGCCCGTATTTCCGGCATGGGTTTCGAAGGTGCTGTCGATCCCATGATGCTCGGCCTTGTCTGGGACAGTCCGCTCGGCACGGCGGCGCTCTGGCGCGGGGCGGGTGAACTGCTGATCCTTGCCGTGCTGATCGAGGGGACCATCGGTCTTGCAGCAAGCCTTCTGGGCGCATTGCTGGTGGCAGTGTCCTACACGCTGGTGGGCCATTCCCTTGGCGATCCGCGCTGGCTTCTTGCAGGTCTTGTTGGTGTGCATCTGCTGGCCGGGGCCTTCTGGATCGGCGCTCTGGCACCCTTGCATCGCGCGGCGGGCCGGACCGGGGGCGCTGCCCTGCTTCACCGCTTCGGCAGGATTGCCAGCGGGACCGTCGCGGTCCTCGTTTTCGCTGGCCTGACCTTTGCCTGGCTGATGATCGGATCGTTCAACGGTTTGTTCGGGACCGCCTATGGTTGGACGCTGATTGCCAAGATTGGCGTCGTTACCGCGCTTCTGGGGCTGGCCGCGAAGAACAAGCTCCAGCTCGTGCCTGCTCTCTCTTCCGGCGAGCCTTCTGCCTCTGGCAGGCTGCGCCGCTCGATCCGCATGGAAATCATTGCCGTTGCCCTGATCCTGCTGGCGACAGCCACACTCACCTCGATTACCACGCCCCCGGTGAACCTTTGATTGGAGCCCGTTCGATGACACAACCTTCACGACGTACCTTTCTGACAGGTACCGCTTCACTGGCTGGGGCAGCATTGCTGCCGAAGGCACTGTTCGCGGGGGCGGACCTGCCGGTTCTACGGGCTGCTGAGTCCACAGCGCAGCTCGCCCCAGCCGGATACCCGCGCACGCCGGTCTGGACCTACGCGACAGAAGGCGCAGGAACGGTGCCCGGCCCCGAAATCCGCGTCGCCGCTGGAAGCCGGGTCCAGCACCGGCTGGTCAACGACCTGCCGCAACCGACCGCCGTTCATTGGCACGGTATCCGCATTGAAAATGCGATGGACGGGGCGGCCCCCCTGACGCAAGCACCGGTCCCACCAGGCCAAAGCTTTGACTATGATTTCGTGGCCCCCGCTCCCGGTACATACTGGTATCATGCCCACAATCGCAGCACGGAACAGGTCGCGCGCGGGCTGGCCGGTCCGTTGATTGTGGAAGACCGGGAACCGTGGCTTGGTGAGCCGGGCGCTGCGAGCCGCGAGCTGACGCTGGTTCTCGATGACTGGTTGCTCGATGCGGACGCCGCGATTGTCGAAGACAGGTGGGATGATCTTCATGCCGCTGCCCATGGCGGGCGCATGGGAAATACCGTGACGGTCAATGGCAATGCTTATCCGGAGCTCACCCTGCGACCCGGCGAACGGGTTCGGCTGCGCCTGATCAACACCGCCACGGCGCGGATCATGCAGCTGGATTTGCCAGGGCTGTCACCGCGCCTGATTGCCTTGGACGGGCATCCCGTTCCGCCACGCGCGATGGAAACGATCCTTCTTGGACCGGCTCAACGCGCGGACGTTGTGATTGACGCACCTCTGGACCCGGACTGGCAAACCACGCTTCTGCTTGATCCCGGAAACGATGAGTGGGTGGACATCGCGACTTTCGCCGTTTCCGGTGAATCGCTCACTCCGGCCAAGGCTGACGTAAGACCTCTGCCCGCTTGGCGCACGCTTCCGGCACCAGTTCTTGCCAATCCCCAACGCGAAACGCTGCTGATGGAAGGTGGCGCGATGCGGGGGATGCGCGAGGCTGTCTATCGCGGGGACACCATGGACTTCCGCGAGTTGGCGTCGAATGGTATGGTGTGGGCTTTCAACGGCATCGCGCATGGCATGGATGCGCCGATGTTCCGCGCCGCCTTAGGCAGGACGGTGCATCTGGAAATGACCAACCGCTCCATGTTCCCGCACGCCATCCATCTGCACGGGCATCATTTTGAGGTCTTGCGCCGCAGCGGCGCGTTCAACATGCCGGGCGATGTTCGGGATACGGTTCTGATCGGCGCAGACGAAACGTTGGAAATTGCTTTCGTTGCGGACAATCCCGGCGTCTGGATGCTGCACTGTCACATGCTCTCGCATCAGGCGTCAGGCATGATGGGCTGGTTCGAGGTCGCGTAGTGTTCTGGATGCCGCTTCTGGCCGGAGTCGGTGTCGGTGGTGGGAGAGTTGCGCTTATGGCAATCGGCGGTGTGATGAACCAGCGGGGCACCTGGGCCACGACAATGGTCGCCATCGCGTCCTTCCACGTGGTATTTGCCATCCAGACCGGGAACACATTGGAAATCGTCGTTCATACCGGCCTTGCGGCAGGCTTCGCGGCTCTGGCAATAATCGGCGCGCTCACCTCGTCCTGGATACTAGCCGCAGCTCTGCTCGGGCATGGAATTTTCGATGTGTTCGCCGGATCGGTCGTCGCCAACCCCGCGCCCGGATGGTGGGGGCCGTTCTGCCTCGGGATAGACGTGGTTCTGGCACTGGCGCTCGCCGCGATACTCTGGCGCGGGCGGACGCTAGACTGAGAAAATCTACCGCGATGCTTTCTGCAAAAGCCCGATCAGTTCGTCGAATTTCGCACGCTGTTCCTCAGCATCGCCGCTCGCAATCGCGGATTCGACACAGTGTTCGGCGTGGTTCTCCAAGACCAGTTTTTCTACACCCAGAACGGCCGACCGGATCGCGGCGGTCTGTGCCAGGATATCCATGCAGTAGCGGTCGCTCTCGACCATCTTGGCGACACCGCGCACCTGTCCTTCTAGCCGCGACAGGCGGTCCAGCGTCTTTTCCTTGTTGGCCTTCATACGGCGTCGCTCCTTTTTTGGAACCTTTGGCTGACATTTTGGCAATATACCCCATATGGGTATATTGGAGAGGCAGACAATGGCACATCAGGACAACTCTACAATGGTTTCAGGCAACAAGCATCACGATAGCGGAACGGGCAAGGGCAACGGATATGGCCGGTTCTTCGCCATGATCGGCACCTCGACGGTGGTGATGTATGGCCTGATGTATCTCAACACCTACGCGCTCGATCATATCTTCTTCTCGCAGACACGGATGTGGATGGCGCTTTATATGGGCGGGATGATGGCGATTATCATGCTCGCTTTCATGCTAGGCATGTATTCCAATCGGAAGGCCAACATCGCGATCTTTACGGGCGCGGCGATCGCCTTCGCCGCCGGAATTTATCTCGTTCGGTCGCAGGACACGGTGGGCGATGTGGCATGGATGAAGGCGATGATCCCGCACCACTCCATCGCGATCCTGACCAGCGAAAGGGCGAACATTTCCGATCCGCGCGTGCGTGAACTGGCCAATGCGATCATTGAGGCGCAGCGCAGCGAAATCGAGGAAATGCAGCGATACATCACAGACATTGAAGAAAATGGGGATGCGGCCCCCGGCACACCCCGGACAGAACCCTAAGACAAAGGAAGCCAATAATGCCAAAGGACACTCGCGACGTTGCAGACGTAACGACCGACCCCGCCACCACCGCTACCGGAAAGACCGCCCTTCTCTACCGCATGGCCCTGCCGAACCATCTGTGTCCGGCGGGCCAAAAGGCGCGCTGGCTTCTGAAATCCAAGGGCTATGATGTCGATGATCGCCTGTTCCGCGAACGCCCAGAGGTCGATGCGTTCAAGGAAGAATACGACGTTCCCTCGACACCGCAGGTGTGGATCGAAGGCGAGCGGGTCGGCGGATATGACGCCCTGCGCCAGAAGCTCACCGATTATGATCCCGACGCGACGACCTACACGCCGGTGATCTACCTATTCGCGGTCGCCGCAGCGACAGCACTTGCGCTCTCCATCGGTTTCCTCGGGACGATCTCGTGGCAGACCCTCGGTTGGTTCATCTCCGTCTCGATGATCCTGCTGGGGATGCAAAAGCTCCGCGACATCGAGGGCTTCACGACCATGTTCCTCAACTACGACCTGCTCGCGCGGAAGTGGGTGCCCTATGCCTATGTCTATCCGTGGGTGGAAACCGGCGCGGGCGTTTTGATGACGGGGATGCTGCTGACCCCGCTTGCCGCCCCGGCTGCGCTCTTTATCGCCACAGTGGGTGCAGCCAGCGTGTTCAAGGCCGTCTATATCGACAAGCGAGAATTGAAATGCGCCTGCGTCGGTGGCAACTCGAACGTGCCGCTCGGCTTCGTAAGCCTGACCGAGAACCTGATGATGATGGGTATGGCCATTGTCATGTTAGTGTTGGCGGTTGTGTGAGGCTCATTCGATGAAAATAGACTAACTGCCGAAAGCGTGTTCAGAGGCCTGCCAGACAAAGGTTTTAGCATAAGCGGACGTTCAATCGCCAAAGCCGTAGGTCGGGTTTGTCCCGCAAAGCCGACTTTGGGGACGGGTGCAGTGAAAGTCTCCTTCGAGCCCAGAGCAGACCTTGCTGTAAGTCGCGGCGAAAGTCAGCAAAGAGCCCGACTCAGCCATTATGATTTTGTGCTGCGAGCGCGCGCAGCTAGGAAAATGCGGCATGAGCGAAAAACCTCATGCTGTCGCGCGGCGGGAGAAACCGCCATTCGAGGATGCCGCAGCATGGTTTAGGAGCCGAAATTACAGGTCGCGGGATATTGATGCCGTTCCAGATCTGCATCCTAAGGCCCGCTTTGATTGCTGATCGCTAGTTTTAAATCATCAACCAAAGCATCACGACGGCCATACCAACCATCATCAGGTTCTCGGTGAGGCTGACAAACCCTAGCGGGACGTTGGAGTTTCCTCCGACGCACGCGCATTTCAGCTCGCGTTTGTCGATGTAGACGGCTTTGAAGACGCTGATGGCTCCGATACTCGCAACCAGGAGCGCAGCGGGCGCGGACACCCAGGTCAGGATCATCCCGGTCATGAGGATACCCGCGCCGGTTTCTACGAACGGATAGATATAGGCGTAAGGCACCCATTTTCGCGCGAGTAAATCGTAGTTGAGGAACATCGTGGTAAAGCCTTCGACATCGCGCAGTTTCTGCATACCGAGAAGGATCATCGACACCGAGATGAACCAGCCAAGTGTCTGCCATGTGATTGCTCCGAGAAATCCAATGGAAAGTGCCACTGCGGTAAGCGCTGCAACAGCGAACAAATACAACACAGGTCGATAGGTTGTTGCTGTAGGATCCCAGCCGGTTAGTTTCTCGCGCAGGTCTGTGTAGCCACCAACGCGTTCGCCCTCGATCCAGGCCTGGGGTGTCGTATTGACGTCGTGCTTAGCCTTGAAGGCATCCACTTCGGCGCGGGTTCGGAACAGCCGGTCATCGACGTCATAGCCCTGACGTTCGAGAAGCCAACGCGCCTTTTGCCCGGATGGGCATAGATGATCTGGCAAGGCCATTCGGTAAAGCACAGCAGTTTTGCCAACCGCTTCTTCAGCCGGATTTGTTTCAATTTCAGCAACATCGCGTGCGTCTTTAGGCATTGGCTTCTCCGTTTGCGTGCTTCGTATGCGGGTGCGGTGCTTGCGTTTGAACTGCCTAGGTCTATATACCCCCCTAGGGTATATAATCAAGACCGCGAGATTTAATCCCGTGTTCTCTCGACTTTTTCTCTGCCACCATGCGAAAAGAAGGCCATGCACAACAATCGCGAAGCCACGCTAAAACGTCTCAATCGCCTTGAAGGGCAGGTCCGCGGAATCGCCCGGATGGTCGAAGAAGATCGTTATTGCGTCGATGTCCTGACACAGATCGCGGCAGTCCGCGCGGCGCTCAAAGGCGTCGAAAAGCTCGTGATAGATGATCACGCGTCACACTGCATCGAAGATGCGCTCGCCTCGGGGGACCGAGAGGATCAGCGGGCTAAATTCACTGAATTGCTCGAATTGCTCGACAAGGCGCGCGGCTAAGTCGTTAGAGATTGACGGGTGGTGTCGTTACACTAGTGATCGTTGCGGTTGCCAATAGGATTAGGACCACAGCTAGCATTTCAACTGAAATAGACCGTCGAAGCGCATGTGCCGCGCCAGGTTTCCCAGCGCGCAAAGCAGGGACGAGCCTCACCTTATTGAAGGCCGCAAAGCCCAGAAGTACCGCAACAATCGCGACTTTGAGCAAAAGCCCTAAGCCATAGGCGGTTCCAAATAATGCAGTGACGGAGCCTGAAAGGAGCCAGGAGAGCGCTGTGCCTGCAAGGATCAGAACGGCCACTCCGAAAGCAGCGACATTGCCAAAGTGGTGCAACACGTCAACGCCCGAGGGAGTAAGCGCCGCGCGGCGCAAAGGTATAAGTGCACCGACCCAAAAAGCTGCGGCCAGAATGTGAAGAGCAAGCAAGACAGCAAGAACCATCCTGGGATCACCCAGAGCGTGGCCCACCTGAGCAAAAGATATGGCCACGGCAAGGCTGCCCACCAAAGCAATCCATTGCCCAATACGAGGCACCAAAACCGCCAGTATCGCAAGTTCGCCAAATCCACGCCAAATCGCGGCGGTGCCAAGTGGGCTTTCCCAAACAAACCCGAGCATCATCGGGTCCGTTGCGCCCTCAAATCCCATCCCAGATATGCGGGCGGCACGAATGCCAAAACGTATAGCCAACACAGCCAGGCCAACCAGTACCGCACCGACGGCAAGCTGCCTAGCAAGGCGCAGGACAGACGCCTCGGCGCGCTTCGCAAAGATGAAGGAAAACAAGACGCCCCCAATCGCGAGCAGAACCGCGCCATAGCCAATCGCTTTGGCTACAATGGCCAAGACGGCAAGACCGTCGATTGGGGCCAGTCCGGTCACTCCGCGACCGTGAAGGAGAAGCTACCCTGCATCGGGTGACCGTCTGAGGCCATGCCGCGCCAGTCGAAACGGTAGCTTCCAGGCGCAAGCGCATCCAATGGCACTGCTCGGAATTCCGTTGCTGGTTCCATACCGGTCTCGCGTTCGATTTCGATGTCATCATCGGTTGCAGTCAGCGTGACTGAAATGATGCGCATCGGATCATCGAACCGCATCGAAAGCTCCGAAACTTCCGTGACAGTCGCACCATCAGCAGGTGTCGTTGCTTCGGACTTGGAATGCGCTGCAGCAACCACCGGAGCGGCTGCGACGGCCAAGCCAAGAAGAAATTGTTTGATCATCTGAATTCTCCTTTATTCGGACTGGGAATTGAGTCTGTCGTGATGCTCTCGAATATCACTGGGCCAGGTTGATTTAATGAAGGATAGCACGGCAATGATCTCTTCATCGCTGAGCACTTCTTCATAGACAGGCATACCGGATGGGGGTGCATTCTCCATCAGTCCGGCAAGCCCATATTTGGTCAGGGTGAAGAGCGTTTCATCGTCGTGGTGCCACGTGTGCCCGGTCGCGTCATGCGGCGGTGCTGGTAGCAAACCATCTTCGCCCCGCATCCGCCAGTTCGGTTGCCCTTCGAGGCGCGCCCCGTGGCACGCAGCACATTGAGCCACGTAGATGCCCTGACCAAGGGCGACCACTTCAGCGTCATCGGGTGACAACAGACCGACCCCATCGGAGGGTTGGGCCATGACAAAGGCGGCGGCGAAACCGGCGAGCGCGAGCCCGCCGGTCATAAGAACTGCCTTGCGACTTGCCATCACGTGTCGAAGGGCTGTGCTGTACCAGCTCGGTAGTACACCGTTCCGGTGCCCGCCTCTCCGCCAAATGCAATGACGTCGTAACGGGCGGACGGATCATCTCCCATGCCGGGGGAACCCATCGGCATGCCCGGAACGGCAAGCCCGGTGACGTCTGGGCGATCCTGCAGGACTGCTTCCAATGCTTCAAACGGAACATGCCCTTCGAAGACATATCCATCCGCTTCAATGGTGTGACAGGATGCCAGTTCAAGCGGTATGCCGCGTTCTGACTTCTGCGCCTCGGGGTCGGTCAGCTCTGCGACAGTGACAGCGTAGCCGCGTGCGCGGGCCAAATCGGCCCATGCGTGACAGCATCCGCACCCGGGAGAGGCGAGAACGTGCATAGGCGTACCTGCGCGCGCAGGAAGAGCGGCCACGACAAGAGCCGCTGCGGAAAGATTAGTGAAGTGACGACGTGTGATCATGTCTGTCGGTCCTTTGATTTGAAAGTTGAATGGATTGCGGACAAGCGCCCGTTGCCGTTCAAACTTTCGGAGGACCGGTCGGAACAGCCCGTGTTAGGTTCGAGAACTCGAAATCAGCATAAAGCACACCAATGACCATTTCGCGTGAGGGACTAACTGGCAAAATCGCCGTCGTGACTACAAGATCACCAAAACAGGGCGTTGATCCCATGCCGCCCGTGGTATCACAGCAGTCCGCAAGCGCCTTCTCTGCATCAGCCACCGGATCGTTTTCTGTCATTTCGGCGTGGTGGTCAGCGTGATCCGATCCATAGTTCAAGCCATGCATAACAGACGCGGTGGAAGCACCGGCGAACGCAACAACAAGAATGATCGACAGCACTAAGCGAAACATACCAAATACCTACTGGGGGTATATGGTTTTGACAAGTCACGAGGATGTGTCGCCGTTGGACAACCTAGTTGCACCCATTATGGTTGCGCCACATCTCCGGATCATGCCCGTCAGGAACGGCGTCACATGGATCATCTGAGTAGCCGCGCAGCACCGAATACTGGGTCACTTGAGTGTCAGTCAGCAATGGCAAAGTCAGCAGGTGCGCGTTGAGGTGAACCAGGCGTAAGTTTGCCCGCGCCTCACCTGCCTCCACGACGAGCCGCTCAAGTGTCCCTGCATCCGGCGCACCAAGTTGAAAAGCTTCGTCCAGCGATTGTTCCGCCGCGACGAACCGCTCCCCAGCAGTTATGGCGTCTGCCCGCATCTGCGCCCGGATCACCTCGATGTCGTGGCGCTGCTGTTCGGTCAGACCGATTTCATCGGCAAGCTCAAGGAGATGCGTTGGCCCGGGAACGCCATTCAGCTCGGCGGCGCGTGCAAGACCCCAACCGCCGCCACGTGCGATCTCTTCCAAGTCGTCCTCGGAAAGGGATTTGATAAGGCGCGTTTCTTGCCCTGCATAGTCCGATGGGGCTGAGCCGTGGTTTCCAGAGTGGTTTTGAGCAAAGGCAAAGGTGGGCAAGAACAGCATGAGAAATGCGAAGCGCTTGGTTGTCATGTTTGATATCCTTGTTTGATCCGGTATTTGCGCAAAGACATTGCATATGATGAGCAACATGAAACATGATATAAATCATGTTAGATCATTGGCTCACATCATTCGAAGGCGCATCTGTTCGAACACTAGACGCAGGCGCGTATCTTTTTCGGCGTAACGATAAGGTTGAAATGGCTTTCCTTGTAAGAGAGGGCCAGGTGCTTCTTCGGCGAGCTCTGAAAGATGGCGGGCTTCTCACGTTGCACATTGCCAACGCGGGCGATCTGGTCGCTGAAGCGTCCTTGTTTGCAGATCAGTATCACTGCGATGCGGTGACGGATCGGACGACAAAGTTTTCGGCCATACCTAAGGCGCAGCTTTTGAAGGACCTTGAGAACGGTTCTTGGGGGGGAAATCTATCGGTAAGAGCATTTGAGCGAACGACCAGAGAACTTCAGGCACTGCGGACGCGCATTGAGATCATGCGTTTGCGAAAGGTAACAGATCGGCTGGATGCCTATCTCGAACTTAATGGACCTCCAAAAGAAGGCCGTTGGGTACACGTCTCCGATTGGATTGGGGTGACGCCACCCGCTCTTTACCGCGAGCTTGCGAAGCGTCGACGGGATAATTTGGCATGAGCCTAGACGCAAATACCCTTGTTCAGATAGCAGACTTTCTGTGCCCGATAGCAACCAGATAGGTTCAGACTTTAGGTGCTTGCGAAGTCGGTTCTCCTCCATAAAATGAACTAGAGAGGAAAGATAATGTTGCCTGAGCAATTTTCCGGTGGGTGCTCGTGTGGAGCAGTCCGATACAAATCCGAAGGTGTTGCCCGCTACATGGGTAACTGCCATTGCCGCGATTGCCAGCAGGCCACTGGAAGTGCCTATTTTCCAGCTGTGCTGGTGAAACAAACTGATTTCAGTTTAGAGAAAGGTGAACCAAAGTGGTTCGAGCGCCAAGCTGATCGCGGCCATGCAATGCTTCGCGGTTTCTGCGCTGAATGTGGATCACCGCTGTTTCTGATCAACCAGGCAAGCGAAGGAGCAATGATCCTGTTCGCGGGTAGTTTGGATGATCCGAGTTGGTACCAGCCAAGCCGTGACATTTACGTGAAGAGCGCACAGCCTTGGGATCAAATGGACCCCAGTCTTCCGAAAGCTGATGGAATGCCTACCTAGCTTTTTAGTATTGTTACATTTTTGGTGTCAGTCGCAATCCGACCTTGGCTCGTTGCGTACCTCAGAAGAACCTCCCCACACGTGACGCGTACTGTTCGAACGCGCTTCCGTATTGATCCTTGAGCCAAGGCTCCTCGGAAAATGGCGCTGCAATAAGCACCACTATTCCAGCCAGTCCTACGACTATAGCCCAAGGCGCTGCTGACAAGATCATCCAGCCAAATACGATGCCAATGTCAGCCATGTACTGCGGGTTCCGCGAGTAGCCATACATGCCTTCTGTGCGAAGGGTCCCTTTGGCTCCACCAGTCTGCCGCACCCCGAAGTGTGAGACTTCCATCCACACGACGATATTGCCGATCAGGATGAGAGGCAGGCCGACGCCAAACCGCAACCAACTCGGTATGGCCAGATCAGCCCACCCCCAAATACCCAGCAGGATGAGAACCCCGAACAGCGTGAATGTTGGCACCCAGACAAAGAAAGGCGTGAGTGTCGTGTATCGTCTTGGCGGCCATATCCGCCGCTCAGGAAAGGCGATCGACCAGAGGATTGCTGCAAGGGTCATAGCGGTAACCGCCAGACCCAGAAAAATGAGAAATCCCTGCATCATGCCTCCGCGTGTTCGTGGTCGATTATTTCCCGTCGTTCTGCGAGGGCTTGCCGCACGATCTGGAAAGCCGATGATAGAAACAGCCCCGCCATGATTGTTGCAACGATCAGGTCAGGCCAACCCGTTGCAGTGCCCCAGACGCCCAAGGCGGCGAACATGACGGCGACGTTGCCGATGGCGTCATTGCGAGAGCATAGCCAGACAGATCGCACATTGGCGTCACCGTCTTTGTAGCGCGCCAGCAAGACCACACTGGCAAGGTTTGTGAGCAATGCCAGAAAGCCAACAACACCCATGATCTCGGCTGTGGGAACCCCGACATAAAAGATGCGGTAGCCGGTCGATCCGAATACCCAAAGTCCCATCAGCAACAGGCTAAAACCCTTGAAAAGTGCGGCATTGGTACGGGCGCGAAGAGAGGCACCAATGACGGCCAGAGAAATGCCATAGGTCATTGCATCACCCGCAAAGTCGAGAGCGTCGGCTTGCAACGCCTGTGACTTCGCCAGATGGCCAGCCGTCATTTCAACTGCGAACATCGTCGCGTTCAATGCAATGACGATCCAAAGCCTTCGCTTGTAATCGTCTGATACGCCGTCAAATTTGGTGTCGTGTCCGCAGCAACCTGACATGGGTGAATCCTCTTTCATCTTACGTTGGTGATAGTGTAATGTCTCTAGTGACTAGAGGTTCAAGAGGTTTCTTCATGTTTTCTATCGGCGAGCTTTCAAAACGCACAAAGGTCAAGGTTCCAACCATTCGTTACTATGAAGAAATGGGACTTTTGGCAGAGGCCGAGCGCACAAGTGGCAACCAAAGACGCTACGATAAGGAAGGATTGGAACGACTGAGTTTCATTCGTCACGCTCGTGATCTGGGATTTTCGATTGAGGCTATTCTGTCCCTCATCGAGCTCCAGGAACACCCGGATCGTTCTTGCCAAGCTGCTACGGAGATTGCGACATCGCAGCTCACGGATGTGCGCGCCAAAATCAAACGGTTGCGCGCTTTGGAGAAAGAACTCGTTCGAATGTCCAAGGGATGTGAAGGTGATGGCGTAGCCGAGGATTGTTATGTTCTGGCGTCACTCGCTGATCATAAGCTTTGCAGGCGCGAGCATTGATATGAACAACGCTCTTAGCAGCAGGATTTGCCTTCTTGGATAGGTGGACATGGAACCGTTGCGTAAGAACAGTAGACGCAGCAATCCCCCTCTAGCGGTTTCATGACGGTCTGACATGACTTGCATTCATAAAACCACTGGCAGGCATCGGTCGGCATAGTCTCGGTTTCAACGTGCCCGCAAGATGGACAGGTGAGAGTCGATTGCAGCACTACTTTTGCGTCTTCTGTCGCCATATCGCGCACCCCGTGAGTATGAGAAATCCTGCCAATATCGGCAGCAAGAAAGCATCGCTGTAGACGACACCAAGTAAGCCCGTCAGACCAAGCGCGGTCAGCGCGACCGGCAGCAACGGCGTGAAGCAACAGAGCGCGGCCAAGATCGTGCCACCCACCCCGAGCGCCAGGAGTTTGTTCTTCATCGAGTCGATCTCCACAAATCCCACATAAAACGTTGCGCTGACGCCTCCCAGAGCGGCGAAGACAGCGCGATCAAAAAGGCGATAGATGCAAGTGACGTCCAGATAATTGCAGACCGCCTGCGCGTTGAGCATGGCTTGCGCCGCAGCACCCGATACCAAGCCCAAACGAGGGCAATCGCGACACCTGCAAGAATGAACCCTCGATAAGCGATGAATGGCCCAAGCATGGTGAGCCATGCACCGCCAAGGCCCAGTATCGAAAGGCCGATAGGCAAAACGCAACATGACGCCGACAACAGCGCCAAAAGCGCAGCGAAGGGCATCAATAGGCGGGCAGCGATGCCGGTGTCCGCCAAGGGTTGTTGATTTGCATTCATGTCCATTTTACTTTTCTACTTCCTGTAGCCACTATAGGAGCAAGCGAAATGTTCACCATCGGCAAAGCGTCAGAACAAAGCGGCGTGAACATCGAAACGATCCGATACTATGAACGAGAGGGTGTTGTTCCGAAACCGGGGCGCTCGGCAGGAGGGCGTCGGCTGTACTCGTCAGATGAAATCGCCAAACTCAGGTTCGTGCGCCGGTGTCGCGATTTGGGCTTCCCGATCTCGATTATTCAGACCTTTCTATCTCTGACCGAGCAGAGTGACCGATCCTGTGGCGAGGTGAAAGCAATGGCTGAGAACCATCTGGGTGAGATCACCGCCAAGATTGAGAACTTAGTGCGCCTCCAAGACGCGCTCTTGAGCCTTTCCAAGAACTGCGACGATGGCTCTGCGGCTTGTCCTATGTTGGACGCTTTGATGAAGGATGGCTTTGGCGGCAGCCTACACGAGTAAAGCAGCCGTTAGCTTGAGTTTCGCGAACGGTATCTCTGTCCCATTATCTTTCATATTGGCGAAGCGTACGGCGAAAGTTCGGTCTTGGCTCAGGCACAATCGGGGCCTCTGATCGACCGGTATGGCGACATCAGCTGCGACACAGCGATGAACGCGCCGCGCGTGCGAACTAATGCTGCTTCAGCAACAGCCGCGCCTGCATAAGTCCGGTTTGTCCCGCATCCTACCAGTTCGCGCACGGCGCAGCGAAGGTCCGGTCTACAACTTCTCCGTCACTCCATGGCTCTAAGGCTAGTCAGTGAACACCTGTCTCGCTGACGCCAGTCGCATCCAATCCCGGCCGCCGAACGCGACAAGAGCGAGATAAATCTGCCCGGCGTCTACATCCGGTTTGAATACGATGGTCAGTCGCTGACCGGCGCCGCCATGGCGCACGAGCCATCCATCCAGTTTGTCGTTCAGCCTGACACCTGAATTTGGATTTGAGGCAATCGCTTCTAAGAGCGCGTCTACTTCATCCAGGCGACGGCTCGCGGCTGCAACGTCACCATCGGTCACCTCAACAATATGATCAACGATACCGATAAGGTCACGTTCGAAGAACGGATGCCTGATAAATCGCATCAGGTCTTTTTGGCCATCGCGGCAAGATGGGCCCGTGCGCTGGCCGTGACGTCGGACGCTTCGCCGACGGGTTCCCATTGGTCGAGTGGAAGAGACAGGCGGCGTTCCAATTCTGCTTCGAGCAAAGTTCGTTCGCGATCTCGCTCTGCCTTGGCCTTCGCCAATTCACCCGAAACAGCCGCGCTCATATTTGGGTACTCTCCAGCTTCGACCAGTTCCTTGGCAAATGTGTAGGCCGTGTCGGTGAAACTGACGGATTGCTTTTGAACGCTCATAGTAGCTCCTCTGGTGCTCCAACAGACTACCATCGCCAGTCTTCCTTTTCAATTGCTTTCAGGGGCAGGTGGTCGGACGTATCTTGAAGCCGACGTGCCCGGCCTCCCCAGCTCGCCAGCCATGTCGCAGGGGAGAACGGCCCTTCGGTCCGTCGCGCATTCGGCCATGCGGCCTCACCGCGGCGTCGCACCTAGGCCCCCGGTTTGCCCGCCTCGCGAGCACGTCCCTCCCCGGCCGCTCCGCCGGATTGCGCTCTGGTCTGTTTTGGCCCGAGGCCAAAACGATCCCGTCGCTCCATCCGTCTCCCGCGTCCGGTCGGGCTGTTTGCCTGCTCGGGTCGGGCAAACCTACCGTCAAAACACACACACATGAGTGCGGAAGCATATCCTCCGGATGGCCCCCAAATCAGCCCGCGTCAAGGATCGCAAAACTTTTCGGCGAGGGCGGGGCATGTTGCGCGGGATGGTCCCGTGCGTGAGGGTGCGCGTGTCTCGGGTGTCGCGCGCGGAAAACTTTTGCCCCCGGGCAAGCCGGCGGCTGCGCCGTCCCTGACCCGGCCAGATTCGGAAACCAGGCATTCGGCCATGCCACCACACTCACGTGGTGGTCGAACAACCGAACACTGGAGAACAGACATGGCTTACGACAATGCGAACACTTACGAGACCATCGAGCTTTTCGGACTGACCGAGAAGGACGCACAACTCCCGATCCCCGAGGATCACATCCTGACCGACCACATCATCCGCGAGAGCTTCGAGGCTCTGCTCGGTCAATTGCGAAATACCGGGCTCGAGGCGGAAATCGAACCGCTGGCGTACGGGCTCGCCACCATCCTGCAGCGCCGCAAGGTGGCGCTTGGCAAGGAGGTCGACCGCACCGCCGACAAGATCGGTGCGCTGGCAAAATCCCACGACGGATCAGAGATCGCCGAGACCGCGCTCGAAGAAGCGCAGGCGCGCTTTCTGCAGCTGCGCGAGATTGTCAGCGCCATCGAGGTGATGAGCGAGGCAGCGGCGGAATGCTACGAGATCGAGACGGGTCACGCCTTCATCCCGGCAGCCGGCTCGCGCGCGAGCGTCCGGGCGCAGGAGACCGGCGCGGTCTTCGAGGCGCGGCAGCTCCTCGAGCAGCACGACCGCGAGACTGCCGAGAAATCGAAAGTCGAGGGGGTGCCCCTGATCGTCTCAGGCGCCACCGACTGGACCGATGTCGATGTGATCTTCAACACGCTCGACAAGGTTCGCGAACGGATCAAGCAGAACCGCAACCAGGAGATCTTCCTCTGCCACAAGGGTGGCAAGCACGGGGCGGAGATGATCGCGGCTCGGTGGGCCCGGGCACGCGGGATAGCACAGGCGCGCTTCGATCCGCGCTGGTCCGCGCACGGGCGGGCGGCACCGTTCAAGTGCAACGACGAAATGCTGGACGACAAGTTCGCCGCGACGGGGGTTGTCCTCTTCGGCGGCAACGGGGTCGCGCTGAACCTCGGGCAGAAGGCGGAAGCGAAAGGCCTGACGGTCATGCGGGTTGCGGACCCGGCGAAGAAGACTGCGCAGGATTGAAGAAAGGGGGTCGCCTCCGGGTGGCCCTTTCGTCGCTCCTCATGGACGTGGTGGTGTCCTCACGTCCTTTTGCCTAGCAATTTTATCTTTTGATAGGTATATGCGTGCCAAGCAAAACTTTGAAATGATTGGCATGACCCCACTTAGCAGCATCGCGATGAGCGCTTACACCGATCTGGTGCGCCTTCTGAAAGACGACGCCCTATCCGGCGTGGAAGGCAAACCAACGCTCAAGGAGCGCGGCGACAAGGCCTATTGGTACGCCGCGCGACGCGTCGGAACGGAGATGCGCTTCATCTATATCGGCGAAGACAGCTACGAGACGCGTGCACGTATCGACCGGATTGAAGAGCTGCGCGCGACCGCCAAGGATCGGCAGGCAGAACGGTCGCGGCTCGTTCGCCTCCTGCGCGCCGAAGGCATGACCCCCACCGACCGGGCCACCGGGTCCATCCTGTCGGCGATGGCGGCGGCCGGGACTTTCCGTTTGGGTGGCACCATCGTCGGGACAAACGCGTTCCGGCTCTATGAGGGCGAGCTAGGTGTTCGTTTGCCCTTGGGCGGCATGGCTAATACCGGCGACATCGACATCGCCCAGTTCGAAAAGCTCAGTGTGGCGCTGCAGGATCAGGTTGACCCTGGTCTCGCCGAGACCTTCTCGGCGCTCAAATTTGATCCCTTACCGGCTCTTGACCAAGGCCGGACCTGGCGATGGGCGCAAGGCGGCAGTGGCCAGTTGGTCGAGTTTCTAACACCGGCATTCGGAGATGAGACCATCCGTGATCTGCCAGCATTGGGCGTGAACGCCCAAGGATTGAACTATCTCAACTTCCTGATTGCCGAACCGATTCATGCGGCGGCGATCTATCGATCCGGCATACTCGTGCAGGTCCCGCGCCCGGAGCGCTATGCGATCCACAAACTGATCATTGCGGATCGGCGGCGGGACGGGGAGGGGAGCCTAAAGTCGGCCAAGGATCGAGAGCAAGCAGCCTTCCTGATCGAAGCGATGGCCGAGGACCGCCCTGATGATCTGGCCCGCGCCTATGCCGCTGCTCTGGAGGTTGGCCCACGCTGGCGGGAGCACATCGGAAACTCGCTGAAGCGGATGCCGGGGACAAAGGCGATCCTCGAGAGCTTGGGCGCATAATGGTGGAGGCGAGGACATACAGGATCCACCCTGCTATTGATCTGCCGCTCTCAAGATCACGTGCCAATCCTGCCCGGCTCCCAGGACGCGTAAGATGATCAACTGATCTTGCTCAACCCGATAAATGATCAGATGCTCAGCGCTGGGATGGATGCGGACAGGTGGATCGAACTCTGGGCGCTCGCGTGCCATCTCCGGCATGAAGAGTAACCGATCGAAGGTATCTTCCAGGATGTCGGTGTAGCGGTCGGCCTGCGCCATCGACCATGTTTGTGCTGTGTAAAACCAGATGTCTTCCAGATCTCGCTGGGCGGCGGGTGTCAGCCGGTAGGCGGTGAGATTACTTGCGGGCATGCTTCTCCCGCATCCGCGCCTTGAACGTCTTGAAGTCGAATGGCTCGGGGTCGCCGCTCTTGAGGCCTTCATCGATCGCTTGCTGCAAAGCATCGATCGCTTGCGCGCGCTCCTGGTCACGGCGGATAAGGTGACGCACATAATCACTCGTATTGCTGAAGCTGCCATCCTTCAGTCGTGCTTCAACCCAGGTCTTCATCGGATCGGGGAGAGAAACATTCATCGTCGCCATAGCAGTCCTCCTTCATTGACCCAAGATATCATCACCTGCCATATCTTGTCAAAGAAGTTGGCAATATTTGCCATGATCTTGACTACCGTCAACTTCGTGCGCGTCACATGGTGGGCCCTTCGGGGGTTCGAGCAGCCATGTGAGGTAGTCCTGATCAGAAGGTGGGTCGGGGTCGCGCTTGGCGCGGCCCTTTCGTCATGTCTCATGGTGCGTGCAATCGGTCACGCGTGATCGGCAGTCTGCGGCGGCCAGCACCGTTATCCCTTTACCCAGTCCGTCAGAGTGCGGCCCATCCGCATCGGTGCGGGCTGGGGATGGTGCGCACCTCAGACACATCGTCCGCAGCGCAAGACGCGAGGGGTCGAGACATCGCACATGAGGCTGAAGAGCTGCACGTCCCTCGGGGCGTGTTTCGGAACATCGCATCCACGCGGGCGGGCATCATCAGCACCCCGGCCAGGTTCGGCAGGACGTGGACGCGGATGGTGGCGACTGCGTGATGGCACAGGTCAATCGGGTCCCTCCTTTTTGCTATGCATGTGGATCGCACGGGGTCGGCCCGTTCGTGCCCTCAGCTCACGCTTCGGCAAGCACAAATACGGCTTCCACGGCGGAGCCGCGGACCCTCCGCATTTGCGCTTGCGACCGTGCCTCTTGCCCCCGTGCCGGGTGATCCCCATCGCAACAAGGAGTAACCCAAATGACCAACCACTACGTCGCCACCGTCCCCGTCAAGTTCACCGATACCGATGGCCAGGAGCGCACCCGTTTTCAGCGCGTGGGTGCGATGTTCCGCAACACCCGCAACGGGGATGGCTCGGAGTTCTTCAGCCTCAAGCTCGACTTTCCGGTCGCGGTCTCGGAGCTGGTGATGTTCCCGCCGAGCGCGAAGGACCCTCAGGACTGAATCCTCTGATGAAGATGGGCCGCCCCGAGACGATCTCGAGGCGGCCTGATCCCGGTTCCAGGGATGCCGGGTCCGGCGGTTAGATCGCCCGAGGCGACCTCACGAAGCCGCCGGTCGCTGCGTATTGAACGGACGCACTTCCCCCGGAATGATCAGGCCGCGACAGACCGGCCAGTCAGCCTCAAGGGGGCCATCCGCAAAAACCTATCGGCCAGGGCCTCCCGGTTTTTGCGGCAGAGATTTGGCGGAGCCAAATCTGGCCCTCCTTGACCCTGCCTGTCCGCCCTGTCGGTGGGGTTTGCGCCCGCCCGCGGTTCCGTCCGAACACGTGCGTGTTCGGCCAGACCCTCGGGCGCTGCTGGGGAAGGGGACCCATTGGACAGGTGGGTCGCCCGGTGGTGAGGGCGGCAGGCCCGCGCCCCTGCGGGCCGCGGGGGAAGCGGACACCAAGGCTGCCTGGGACTGAATGCACCGTAAATATATAATTGACAGCTTAGTATATTATCGTAAGGTAGGGGCAGCCTTGGTGGAAGGTGGCAGGAAATAGGGGGTCTTTCTTCGCATGTCGCGCTCAAAACGTCTCTCAGATGCGGACCGCATGGAGATCGTTCGCGAGGCTGCGGAAGGCGTTTCCACTTCGGTGCTTGCTGAGCGGTTTGGCGTGTCTCCGCGGGCGATCCAGTACACGCTCAAAGCCGATGCGGAGCGCCAGACAGATGCCGCAATTCCGGTCTCGGCGGTCAGTGTGAAGGTCACGGCTGCGGAGCTTGCGGCGCTCGACGCGGTGTTGGCGAAGGCCGGGATCGAGAGCCGGGCCGAGGGGCTTCGGCGGCTCATCCAGGCGGCAGGCGGGGTGTTCGTTCCGGACGCGCAGATGGCAGCAGAGATGGCGCGCTACCGCGCTTCTCTGCACGAGGTCGGGAATGGGGTCGGGCAGATCGCCAAGCAGATGACGCGGGCCAACCGGATGGGGCACGCGGCCGTGGCGCGCGCGAATGCCGAGTTCACCGAATTGCGCCTTGCGCAGATGCGGGGGCTGGCGCGGTTCATTCTGGATTCCGCCGACGAGATCGACCTGCTCCTGCGCCGCCGTCGGGATGCGATGCAGCTCGAGGCTACGGCCGCGCTGAAGGAGTTTGCCCATGCGGCTGAATGATGCAGTCGACGCCGTCACCGGCGAGGTGTTCCGGGATGGCTGGAGCCGCATCCGAGGCTCGATGCAGGGGCTGCATGTCGCCAAGCAGAGCCAGCTTGTGCGCGCGGCAGCCGGGCACCGTCCGGCGGTCTTCAAGGCGATCCGGGGCGGGGGGACGCATACCAAATCGCAGCTGATGAACCAGCTCGAGTACCTCACCACCAAGTCCACCCATATCGTGGACAGTAGCGGGTTTCTGGATGGCAAGGCGAGGCTTGAGGCGAAGGACATCAAGGACCTCACCGAGCGCTTTGCCAAACGGTGGGATGCGGGCTTCAAACCCAAGCTTGGTCAGACCACCCACATGCTCATGTCCTTCCCCATCGGCACCCGCGGCGAGGATGTGCGCGACATTGCGACGGATGTGGCCGAGCGGTTCTTCCAGACCGATGAGGGGCATTTCGATTACATCATTGCTGTGCACGAGGACCGCGATCATCCCCATGCGCATCTGGTGCTGAACCGCCGCTCGCAGGAAGGCGAGTTCTTTTTCCTCGGTCGCAACCACCGCTTCAATTATGACGACTTCCGCCTCGCCATGGTCGAGGAGGCGGAAAAGTATGGCGTGCGCCTTGAGGCCACGCGCCGCGTCGATCGCGGTGTCGTGCATTACCCCGCCCGAGCTAGCGAGGTCTACGCCGCGAAAGAAGAGGGTCGCGCGCCACGCGAGCGGGAACGTGTGGGGGCCGACCTGACCCGGACGCTCGCGGAGATCGCCAACACCAGGACCGTCTACCATTCGCTTGCCGCGGAAGCCTCGCGGGAGGCTCGCGAGGATATTGCGGCAGCCCTCTTCCGCGCGGGCGAGGTGCTCGCGCATGGCGGGCAGGTGGACCGAACAGGAGATGTCTATATGGCCGAGGATCAGAGTTTCGAGGATCTGAGAAGCCTCTATGCGGAGAAGCTTGCGCGGGTGCAGGGCATGGTCGCCGAGAAGTCTGACGCGGAACGTCCCGTGCTGGAAAAGCGCCTCATCGAGATCCAGGCGCAGGTCCAGCACATGCAGCCTCTCGGATTGCGTTCGAGCACGTTGTCTGAGGCGCCGTCGAAAGGCGGGGTCTACTCCGACGCAAACATCCAAGAGAACCAATTGGAGCGCCTCACTGAGCCGCGCCTGCGCTCACGGATCGACGCTGCTCTGCGGGGCACGGGTATCAGCACATCGGAAGTGGTGGCCCGGATCGAGACTGGGGCCTCCAATGCTGCGCTGGAGCATCAATGGATCGCTGATGATCTCTCCAAGGTGGCCGAGGCGCGCGATCTGAACCTCGAACGCCGCGCCGATCTGGAACAGGCGCGCGTCATTCTCAACGATGTGCATGTGGAGCTTGGCACGCTGTTGGAGCGAGAGAACGTGCCGCGCCGGGATGGGGTCATGGAAGCGGAAGCGGTCAGCGAGCGGTTCCATTATCACGAGGACGCCGTGCGGGCGATGGAAGGGACAATCCGTCAGGAGATGCGCGCAGACGGCCTGACCGCGCAGCAGATAGAGGACCGGGATTGGGAGGTGGTCTCACGGGCGGAGCGCCGGATTGAGACGGAGCAGCGCACGTATCTCGAAGCACACCCGGGCCTGCTCGCACGCCCCGGCGATGTGATTAACCGGTCTGAGCCCTACAGGGAGACCATCACCGAAGCGACCCGCGCCAGCGAGATCACCCGCGAGGTCGACCGGATCATGGAAGGACGCGACCTCCGCACGCCCATTGCGGATGCTGTCACGGATGATTTGCGCGCGCGCTACCCGGACATGCCGTCCCACCTCGCCCGTGGGCTCGGTGCGACCTATGCGGCCGTCGTCGAGATCCGGGACACAGAGGCTATCAATCAGGTCCGCCGTGAAACCGAGATGCGCGACGGGCTTGGGGTTGGCACGCGCGACGACATCCTCGCGGCCCGCGATGAAACTGCACCGCAGTCTGACCGTACCGACCGTCTCGCAGACGAAATCGCGCGTGTCTTGGACCATGAGCGGGCGGGGAAGTTGTCCGCGCCTTTCGAGACCGAGGCGGAGCGGGACGCATTTCGCGACGAGATCGCGCGGGTGCTGGACGTTCGCCAACTCGACCGGCTCACATCTGGCGATGCCGATGCGCTGGAGAAGGTTCTCGAGGACCGCCTCGACCGGCTCTATGTCGCCAAAGTCTATCTGCAATCCGATGCCGCGACGGCCAACACGGAGGCCTTGCGCCAGGTGGTCGATGATCTTGCCGACACCGAATATGAAAAACACCGCGCGACAGACGTGGATGGCGAGATCGAGCGGGGTCAGGTCCATTGAACGCGTCCATGGGAAAGGCGCGGATCGCGGCCGGTGTGTTTCTCGTCACGCTTGTGACCGCCGCCATGGGCTATACTATCGTCTCGGCGGTACTGACCTACCAGGATCTCGGCTTCGGGGCTGAGATCGACTTTGCCTACATCGCGCAGAACTATCTGACGATCCGCGATCGCCGCCCCGAGGATGCCCAGCTCATCCATCTGATCATCGGCAGCTTTGCCGCCGCCGGCCTGATGCTGAGCCTCGCCCTCTCGGGGTCCGCCCTGACACGGTTTGGCCAGACCCATTGGCAGACCGCGCGTGAGATGAAGGCCAACGGCTTCTTCGGGGCGCCCGGTACGGGGTTCATCCTCGGCAAGCTGGGGCCGCCGGGCTCCCGCGCCAATTACATTTGCTCCAAGGTCTTCCCGCATGCGCTGATCGTGGCCCCCACGGGCCGCGGCAAGACCACGGGCTTTGTCATTCCGAACCTGCTGACCTGGCAAGGCTCCGCCGTGACACTTGATGTGAAGGGCGAGTGTTTCGAGGCCACGGCCCGCCACCGCGCTGCCCAAGGCGACAAGGTGTATCGCTTTGCCCCCACCGATTGGGAGGGCAAGCGCACGCATCGCTACAACCCGCTCCTGCGTATCTTCGAGCTGAAAGATCCCGCGCGCCAGCAGATGGAACTGCAGCTCCTGGCGACGCTTTTTCTGCAAAGCGACAACGACCGCGTGCAAGGCCTCCTCAAGGGCGGGATCGATCTCTTCGTGGCGGCAGGGCTTTTGGCCTTCCAGCGCAAACGTCCGACCTTGGGCGAGATCTACCGCATCGCCGCCTCGGGCGGGAACAAGCAGAAGGAGTATTTCGCACGGGGCCATGAGGTCGACAACAGGGCCGCCAAGCTGATCTTCACGCGGTTGGCTTCGACCAACAATGACACCCTGACCTCTTACGTCTCGCTCCTGATGACCTCGGGGCTCGATCAATGGCAGAACCCGGCCATCGATGAGGCGACGGCGGCGTCGGATTTTGATTTCCGAACGATCCGCAAGAAACCCTTCTCCGTCTACCTCGTGGTCCAACCGTTGATGGTGAAGCCGCTGGCGCCGCTGATCCGGCTCTTCTTTTCCGATCTCCTCTCCGCCATGCAGGAAAAGGACCCCGGGCCGGATGAGCCCTGGCCCGTGATGATCATGCTCGACGAGTTCAATCGTTTGGGCAAGATGCCCATTGTGGTCGAGAGCATAGAGACCCTGCGCACCTATCGCGGTCACCTGGCCGTGGTCACGCAAACGATCCCAGCCCTCGATGAAATCTATGGCGAGAACACCCGCCGTGCCCTGCAGGGCAATGCGGGCGTGAAGCTCTACCTTACTCCTTCGGATGAAAAGACTGTCGAGGAGCTGAGCAAGGCGGTCGGCAAGACCACGAAGACCGTGGTCACTCGCTCGCAGTCTATCGGCAAGAACCCCTTTGAAGGGCGTAGCCAATCCACACGGACCGAAGAGAGCTCTCTGCTCCCCGAAGACGAGGCGCGCCGCCTGCCGCTTGATGAGATCGTTATGGTCATCGATGCGCAAATGCCTGTCCGTGCAAAGCGGATTCAATATTTTGACGACCGGCTCTTCAAGGCGATCCACGCGGCGCAATCAGGCGAGTTGCCGTTTCCGAAGCCGGGGGGAGGGGGATCGCAGGGCAATCTCCCGTTGAGCGTGCGCGCCATGCCGATGACTCCGCCTTCGAACGGACCAGGTGGGTCTGACGCCGTTGTGGAGACCGCACACCAAGATGCTGGCAGCCAAACGTCAAAGCAAACCGACGTCGCTCCAAAAAAGACCGCGCCTGTCGTTCAAACCGTTATCGCCGAGGAACAGCGCCAGATGGAGATGGATTTTGGAAGCCAGGTCGCCGATGCAGAGGCAGCGAGCGTAGCTGATGAGGCGCAGATGCGCTCTGCAGTCGATGGCTTGGACGACATGGAAGCGATGCTGCGAGAGGAGGATGGTGAAAGGCTGGTTGCGCGATAGGGTGGCGGGCATGGCGACCTGCGCGTAGCTTCCGTAACGCTGAATGTCACAAACGATGCTTTTTGACGCCGAAAAAAGGGGCTGGTTTGCATGACCGTTCGATCTTTCGCTCGGAACGTCGTGGGCAGGGTCCAGCCATCTCCACCTTGTTCAGATTATGCCCCGAGACGGCGCAGCCGCTTGTCGATCTCGGCGGGGGGTAGGAAGACCGCCTCATCCGCCCGCCAGATTTGCAGGGCGGAGACAAGAAGCCCGACATCGCAGGCTTCGGCGGCGTGCAGCTCGTCGATGATCCAGAGGACGCCATGAACGCGCACCGCGCGAGCGGTGGCGACCTTGCGTAGAAGGTTGTCGCCGGTCAGGAGGATGCCGTTTTCCTGGCAGGTTGTCGTCACGAGGGCGAAGCAATCATTGGCCGACAGGCGGCTATGTTCCCGCTTTAGAGCGAAAACCCGCGCGACCTCTTCCCCCGGCAGATCGTAGGTGGCGAGGCCACCGTCTTCGAGCATCCGCCATTCCTGCGCCGTGAAATCGAGCAGCTCCTCCTCACGGATGGGCAGGGGCACGATGAAGCGATAGGGCAGCCGCAGCAGGACGTGCAGCAACTCTCCCTTCTTCAAGTCGATCAGACAGGACGCATCATTGACGACAACACAGGTCACTGGTCACGAGGCCCCCTGATGTCGCGTTCGACAACGCTCAAGGGGAGCCCGAGCATCTGCGCCGCCCGCACGGGGGAAATCATCTCCTCGCCGAGGGCGCGCCAGACGAGGCGCTCGAAGCGCTGCGGCTTCTCGAAGGCCGCAAAGCCCTCGCCTGGACCGATAGGCTCCGGCTCCTCGCGCCGCCAGCTTCGCGCATAGGTCTTGAACGCATATTCCACAGCGCTCTTCGACAGGATGCCCACCTGGCCGAGCCGCACGAGCATCGCGGCGGCGGAGACGCCATAGGTGCGCTTGAGCCGCATGATCTCTATCCAGGTCATGCCGTGACGGTTTCGGCCAGCTTCCTCTTCCAGATGCTCACGCGGAATGAGGAACGCCCCCGCGAAGCGGTGCATCGAGGGCTCCTTTTTCAGTGCGGCATTGCCGGTTTCGGTGATGATCCGGTGCGCGAGTTCGTGGGCGAGGTTGAAGCGCTTGCGTTCGACATTGGTGTGCCGCGAGACGACGATCACCTCAGTCGGTGCGCCCTCCGCCCGTTCGACATGACAGGCCAGCCCGTTGATGCGTTCCGGGAGATCGGCCTCGATGACCTTGAGTCCCTTGTCTTCGAGCAGGGCGGTCATACTCGGGATCGGGTCGATCCCAAGCTGCCACTCGCGCCGCACGTCCCGCGCCTTGGCGTCGATGGCCTCTTCATCGGCCACCATGTCCACGCGCAGCGCGGCGAAGGGGTCTTCAGCGGGGTGCATATCGAGGATGTTCTCGATGGCGAGATAGTCTTCGAGCTTCTCGATGACGATGGATTCCGCCATCGCGCGATCCTGCGCCGAGGCGGTCGAGTTCTTTCGCCACTCGACGCTTTCCAGAGCTTCGACCTGACCGCCGAGCAGGAAGTCCAGTGACACGCCGAGCGCCTTGCCGAGGCCGACCAGCACTGACGAGGACGGCATCATCTTGTCCGCCTCGTATTTGCTGATGGCCTGCGCTGACACGCTTGGGGTTACGCGCTCCGCGAGCGCTTGCATGGATAGACCCGCCCGCTTGCGGGCAAGCCTGAGTCTTTGTCCGAACATGATCCTCTCCCGGCGGTTATTGTTGTGGTTGATAAACGCCATTTCTTCCTGTATATTTAAACACAAGGTTGTCGCATCGTCAACCGAAATCGACACGTGAGGCTTGAAATGTCTAAGAAAAATCAGCATGTTGTGCCGCATGAAAGCGGTTGGGCAGTGAAGGGGGCGGGTAACTCCCGCGCGTCTTCCGTCCACGGCACGCAGCGCGAGGCCATCACGGCCGCGCGGGAATCCGCCATTCGTCAGGGCAGCGAGATGCTGATCCACGGCGAGAACGGTCGCATCCGCGAGCGCAACACCTATGGCAAGGACCCGTATCCGCCGAAAGGCTGAAGGGCATAAGCGGAATGGATGTCAGGATGAGCAACGGTGGGAACAACAGGCAGATACGTCGCATCCTCTCCATCGACGGGGGCGGGATTAAGGGCACGATGCCCGCTGCATTCCTCGCGGGGCTCGAGGAAGATCTGGGCCAGCCTATTGGGCGCTATTTCGATCTCATCGCGGGCACATCGACGGGTGGCATCATCGCACTCGGCCTTGGCCTCGGCCGCACGGCAAAGGAACTGCTCGAGCTTTACGAGCGTCGCGGGCCTGTCATCTTCGGTCAGGACAATGCGGATGATGAACCGCTGGGGAGGATACGGCAGGCATGGCGCACCCTCACCGCCACAGGTCGGCACGTAGTCGGTCCAAAGCACGATGCGGCAATTCTTGCCCGTGAACTCAAGGCCGTTCTCAACAACGATCTGATCGGGCAATCACAGACCCGGTTGGTGATCCCGGCGTGGGATGCCGATCTCCGCAGCCCTTATATCTACAAGACCGCGCATCACACACGCCTGCAAACCGATTATCGCAAGACTGCGCTTGATGCCGCCCTGGCTACGGCAGCGGCACCTACGTATTTCAAGCGACATCGCACTGCTGATGATATTGGCCTGACCGATGGCGGGACATGGGCCAACAATCCCACAGCCATTGCTGTCGTCGAAGCCATCACTCTTCTGGGGTGGCATCCGTCAGACCTGCGCATTCTGAGCCTGGGGTGTCTGGACGAAGTCTACATGCTGCCCGAAAGTCCAGGGTTTGCCGGACTCGGCCTCAAAGTCCTCAACCTTTACGCGGATGGGCAATCACACGGCGCCCTCGGCATGGCAAAACTCCTGACGGGACACCCTTACGATGGGGATCGCATCTACCGCATTTCGCCGTCTGTCCCGAGCGGGTTTTTTACCTTGGATGACACCACGAAGATCGGCCGCCTCAAGGGCCTCGGTATGTCAGAAGCCCGAAAAGCAAAGCCCCACCTGACCCCGATCTTTTTCACCCAGCCTGCCGATACCTTCGTGCCGGTCTATCAACTCAAGGAGAAAGCGGCATGAATCAGATGTTGCGACAGCCGCTGACCGACTGTGATATTCGGCGGCGCATGCAGATATTCACCATCCTGGACGAGATAGGCGAGGATCTGGACCTCACTGAAACCCAGTTTGATCGTGCGCGCCAGAGCTATGGTGCCGTCGGAGACTGGCTGTCCGGTTCAACTGATCCCCTACTCGTCAGTGTTCTGGTCTATCTCCAAGGGTCCAGTGCGCTTGGAACGGCCGTGAAGCCAATCGGGCGGCGGGAATTCGATGTCGATCTGATCTGCTTTTGTGCAGGTATCGCGTCTGGCATCTCACCAGCGACCCTGAAGGCGGCGGTTGGAAACCGGCTCAAGGAACACGCCACCTATGTGCGCCTTCTCGAAGAAAAAAAGCGTTGTTGGCGTCTCAACTATGCGGGGGACTTCCACCTCGACCTATCCCCGACGATAGCAAACCCGGTCTGCGGCAACCGGGGCGAATTGGTGCCCGACCGGGCTCTGAAGGAATGGCATCCGACAAACCCGCGGGCCTACAAGACCCTGTTCGATGAGCGCGCCGCACTCCGGCCTACCTTTGTGGGCAAGTTTATCGCCATGCAGCGGGACGAGGCGACGGTGGAGCCGTTCCCCGTCCGAGAAGCAGTGAAAGGCATCCTGCGCCGCATCGTGCAATTGCTCAAACGGCACCGCGACGTTTTTTATCAGAACAACACGCAAGACGTGGCCCCGATTTCCGTTATCATTACCACCCTTGCGATGCAGTCCTATGCCTATTGCGTGCGCAACCACGTCTTCCATGACGAAATGGATCTGTTGGTCGAAACGATCAGGATGATGCCGCACTTCATCGACCGCCCCATTCTGGACGGACGGCGGGGCTATGCCATCCTGAACGAGACAACCAACGGGGAAAACTTCGCCGACAATTGGAACAAGGATGAACGCCGGGCACCAGCATTCTATGCGTGGCACGCACAAGCTCTGTCCGACTTTGAAGTCCTTCGCGATGCTGTTGGTCAGGACCGTGTGTCATTGAACATGGAGCGTTCGTTCGGTTCCGGTGTCACCGGACGGGTTCTCGGCAACCGCGTCAATGCGGTGTCGGATGGTCGCAAATCGGGTCTGCTTTCTGTCGCACCTGTGGTCGGGCTGACGACATCGAAGGTCGCAGCATCAACGACCGTGCCCACAAATACGTTCTTCGGTGATTGATGATAGGACGAGGCGGGCAATACGACCTGACCCTGTCGCAGCAGCTGCTGTTCCTGAAGGCAAGCCCGACTATCAGTGGTGTGGGGCAGGTCCGCGCAAACAAATTGACATGGCAAGAGCCTATACAACCGACCGCCTTGGCGCGCTCCTACCTTGCCACTATCACGTTTCAGCCGGGTCAAACGCCCGGTGTTCAGATAGACGACCCGGATCTGGAGTTGCTGGCGGCAGGGCGTCCTTTGCCTCACGTCTACAGAGATCCGCTGCGCCTTTGTCTTTATCTTCCAGGTGCCAGGGAATGGGACGCGCGGAAGCGGATCGACCAAACCATCATTCCGTGGACTTACCTTTGGCTCTATTATTTCGAAGATTGGCTTTGGTCAGACGACTGGAAAGGTGAAGGGCAACACCCCGGCGAAGAGCCTGAGCCAGTTGGCAATCGAGCGATGCGCAGGGCCGTGGCTCGGTGCTGAAATTGTCCATTCGTTTTTGGCCACGTGCCTTGTGTCGCGAGGGGTCAACCGTTTAGCGATGACAAAACCCGCGGCGAAACCTTTGCGGTTTTGGCAAGTTTTTGGCACATGGCTGTCACCGCCTGCCCAACCTACCGAGTCTTGAAAGCTGTGCCAGCATTCGGGCGCCTGTTCCGTTTGCGTCACCCGGACGAGCCGCAGTTGGCCCTCCAGCAGTATTTGGTCGGCTCGGCAAGGCTTGCACGCCAAAGAATTGTCGCGCTCGAAGGGCTGCGTATTCAGCCCCAGTTGCGCCACCGATGGCATAGCGATTGTAAACTTGTTGGCTACCTGCAAGCCCTCTGGCGAAGGCATAGCTTCCCCCGAACCCGGCCGAGAGTGCTGGCATCATGATGTTTCCGGAAATCGCCCGAACCAAGAAAGGCGTTGCTATGATGAAACCCTTTGCCATCAGCACCATCATGAAAAATGGGATAAGGGCCCCTATGTTCGAGGCTCCCTCCGGGTCGCCCAGCTCGGCAAGAAGCGCCCGAGAGACCCCCGTGATCGTCGCGAACACGCCGGCGACTACGATCGGATACATCGCGAATGAAATGAGCGCGGATAACCAGCGCGCGAAATAATCCTTGGTCACCTCGAACAGGGTCAAGAAGATCATCACTGGCGCAATGCCAATTAGCAGAGCGATCATGAGCCGCGACGCCACAACAATGAACGCCGCCAACCCGCCAAGAATCGAGAGCAGCAGAACCCCAAGTGTATCAAGCAAGGCACCCGCCATCCAGTTCAGCTCAGATCCCGCAGCATTCAGATAGTCCCCGAGCGCTGCAATCAGTTCGTCAAATTCCTCTGCAAAGGTACCGGACGGACCAGGTGATCCGCCGCCGACAGAAGCCACAAGTGCCCCGGCAATGCTGTCAATTCCGTTCAGTATTGCTGAGGCAAGCGCATTGAACTGGACCCAGTTGGCCGCGAAGACCCCTATAAGTCCGACCTTCACGGCCAGCCAAAAGGCAGTTCGGCCGTCCATGGCGCGATACTGGTAGATCATGTTGATGAAGACCAGAATGACAACTAGTGTTGTGCCCAGAACCAGCAACGTGCCGACCGTTGCTGCGACCGCACCAAACTGAGTTTCGGCAGCGGTATCTAGATACCCTTCGGACGTTTCCACGAAGTAGGTGACGACACTCATGGATTGCTACCAGTTGCCAGCTGCTACGCAGATTGGCATGGCGGCGCGGCGCAGATCATTTGCCTGTCGTCGGTATTCGGACGTCGCTTCGACAACGTCCCAGTATTTAGATGAAGCATAGCGCTCTGTGTAGAAGCGTACGGCGTCCTCCCAAGTTGGATACCGTGTGGGACAGTCGCAGTTTTGCGAGTCTACGACGCGCTCCATGCTTTGAGCCCGATATATCTGTTGGATCAAAAGGCGCTTATAGGATTCGCGCACATTGATGTTCTGCATCCACTTCGGCTCAGGTGGCTGGTCTGGGCAAACATTTGGGTGGTTGTCGAGCGTCGGGATCAGGTTCCGCTCGGCTACGCCAGCAGTTGTGCCAAAGATCAAGAGCAGGCCAGCGACTGCAATAGCCCGTGTCATTCCGATGCCGCCTTCATTGTACCAGTCTCACGCTTCAAGAAAGTGGTGTAGCCGTAGTCGCCGGCTTCGGCGGTGATAACCTCCCACCCTTCCGCGCCGCGCTCATTCAAAGCACGTCGCACCTCGTCGTAGTCCTTTTGCTTCTTCACCGGAAAGAACAGGATGTCATATTCAAAGGTTTTCATGGGGAAGTTCCAATCTCAGTTGCGCCGGGGAGGTAGAATTCGGTGATGCCGCGTTTGCCGTCATGGCGACCGGCCTGGATGATCACGTCAATGGAATTCTCAATGTACTGGATCATATCGGTATAAGTCATCGGGATCTCGGTCTTGAGCGCCGCGATGGCCAGGCGCTGCACGGCGAGTTGCGGGGTCTCGGCGTGTAGCGTGGTCATGGACCCGCCATGGCCGGTGTTAATCGCCTCGAGGAAGGTCATGGCCTCCTTGCCGCGCACTTCGCCGAGGATGATCCGGTCGGGACGCATCCGAAGTGTCGCGGTGAGTAGTACATCGGCGGTCTGGAGTTCCGCATCGCGATTGGCGATGAGGGTCACGGCATTCGGCTGGGTCGGCAGAAGCTCGGCGGCTTCCTCGATGGTGACGATGCGTTCCTCGGATGGCACATGAGAGAGGATCTTGCGCGCGGCGACGGTCTTGCCGGTGGAGGTGCCGCCCGAGACGATCATGTTGAGCTTGTTGTCGACGCAGAAGGCCAGGGCATCGTCGATGACGCCAGACGCCACGACCTCGCGCAGTTCCCGGGTTTTCTCGAGGCGGAGTTCTTCCAGCTTGCGCTCTTTGCCATAGAGGAAATCAAGCGCGATCCCGTCGAGCGGCAGGCTCGAGAAGAACCGCAGGCTGATCGACATCGCCGAGAGCACGGCAGGCGGTGTGATGACCTGTGCCCGGATCGGGCGGCCCTTGTACGTGATCGAGACCGAGACGATCGGGCGGTCCTTGCTCATGGTGGTATTGGCGGAAGAGGCGATCTGGTTGCCGAGGTCTTTCACTTCCGTTGCGGTCAACGCCTGATCAAGCCTGCGCATGAAGTGATCGCCCTGGAATTCTCCCCAGCAGCTGCCGTCAGGGTTGATGCAGATCTCGATGACATCGTCCCGGGCGGCGGCGTCGATCCGATCAAGCGAGGTTTGGAGATAGCTCAGCGACATGGACTCAGAAGATCTCCAGATCGCGGTCGACCATGACCGTCACGCGGGCGCCTTGGTCGACATAGATAACGGGGCCGATGGAAAGATAATCGCCAATCACGCTGTCCGTGGCATCGGCAAGATCATCGCCCACGTCTTCGAGCAAATCCGCGGCGGTCTCGTCTTGGACGTTTGCAGCGGCGGCGCTTGGCGCGGCGGAGATCAGCGAAATCAACGCCGCTGAGCCAAAGCGCTCATCAAACCGGGTGTCGACAAAGCCGGTCACGCCGGAGCGCCCCAATTCGTCACCCCCGAAAGAGCTGATCTGGATGGTCTGGTTGTCGGGCAGGATGATCCGGTCCCAGGCGATGGTGACCCGGCGCTGCGCGATATCGACGCCTGAGCGATAGCGCCCGATGAGACGGGACCCGCGCGGGATCAGGAGGCGGGAGCCATCGAAGCTGTAGATATCTTCGGAGACAACTGCCCGGGTCTGGCCGGGCAGGGAGCTGTCGAGGGCGGTTTCCATGACGGCCTGGATCATCGTGCCCTGGATGATGGTGTTGGACGGGTTGGCGATGACTTCTGCCTGCGTCACCGACGTGGGAAGCGCGCCGTTCAGCACGAAATCCGTCACCTCGCCAAACGTGCGTTCGGTTAGGGCCGTCTCATTCGCACCGGATGCACCTCCAAAAGCGATCGTCGGCGAGGTGATGCGGCGCTCCTGGAATGCGCGTTCCTCAGCCGCGCGGCGTTCGAGTTCCGCCAGCCGCCGTTCCTCCTCCTCCCGGCGCAGGCGCTCTTCTTCCCGCGCGCGCAGCTCGTCCTCTGTGGGTCCGACAGGTGCGGGAATGGGACGGTTGGCCTCAAGCTGCGCGAGTTCGAGGTCCATGCGGAGTTGCTCGAGCGCGCGGTCGCGCGCCGTGAGCTCATCGCGAAACTGCTGTTGCGCGGCTTCTGACGCTGCTTGCAGCGCCGCGATTTGGGCAGTCAGCGCATCGATGGCTTCGGCGGCAGCCGTGTCTTCCTCCACGACGGGCTCGGGCGCGTTGCGCAATTCCTCGATCTGGGCCTGAAGGGCGGTAAGCTGCGCCAAAAGCTCGGCGTTCGGTTCCACCGGTTCCGGTGCGACCAGAACGACTTCAGGTTCGGGTGGGGGGAGGGTTTCGATGGCGCCGAAGCCGTCGCCCTCGTTCTGGAACACGTCCGGTGTCGCTGTGGGCAGGGCTTCTTCTTCCTCGGGTTGCGACAGTAGATAGAGCAATGCACTGCCTGCCCCGATCACGAGGACGACGACTAGTGCGAGCAGCGGCGAGCGTCGCGGGGCAGGGGGCGAACCTGCGCCTTTGCCTTGTTCGAGAGCCGCGAGACGTTTCTCGAGGTCTGCGTTTCCGGTGTCACTCATGAGCCTACCCCCGCAGGCGGTGTGACCTCGATACAGACCACCTCGTCACCGATCCGCAAAACCCATTGCCTGTTCACACCTGAGACCCGGATCACGCCGTCATCGGTCGCTTGGGTGTTGACTGTCCGTTCGCGGCCATTCGTGTAGCGAAAGATTGCGGGCACCGGCGCATTCCGCGGAAATACGAAATACGTGAAGGTCCCGTCATCCCAGACGCGGGTCGGGGTGAATTCAGTGCGCGCGCTGGCACTGTAATTGTAGTTCGGGGCTTGGGCCGCGATGGCGCGTGTGGGCCGCACATTGTCTTCGGGGTAGCGGAACTGCACCACGTAAAAGGTCGGGCTGCGGGTCTCCTGGACGTTGAAGTAGTAGCTGCGGCGGTTGGTATAGACCGTCACATTGGTATGGACGCCGCGCGCAACGGGCTTGATCGCGAAGGCTTGCCCGCCTGGCACGCCATCGATCTCGAAGCCCTCTGTGTCCCCTGCGATGATCGAGCGGATGCTTTCGCCCTCGCCGAACTCGACCGTGGTCACATGGGTGAGCGACACACTGAGGCGGTAGACCTGGCCTTCCTGGTAGGTGGCCAGCCGCACCCGATTGTCGTTGGGTCCGCCGCGCGGGATCGCTTCGGCATGGGCGAGGACCGGCAGCAGGGCAACTAGGCCAGCAACAAAGAACTTACTGATCAAACTAATTCTCCAATCTGTCGGAGCGGATGGAATATTCGAGCACGGTGAAGCCGAAGGGGTTGGTCCAGACCTCATCGATGGAGCGGCGGGTCTCGGGACGGAACTCGAAGAGCAGCGTCGCAGTGAAGAGGCCCGTCTGGACGCCATTGATGGATGTCAGGCGCTTGCGCAGGCGAACCGTGGCGCGGTTCGTTCCAATGCGATTGATGCTGAGGATTTCCACATCGAGCCGGGCATTGGGGCCATAAACCGTCGGCGGGTAGGTCTCGTTGGCGCTGTTCCAGATCTGGCGCAACCCTCTCTCGGCCGCACCGTCCGAGCGGCGCAGAACACTGCGGATGCGCAGATCATTGTCGAGCTGGTTGTAAACCTCTCGGTCGGTAACATAGCGGAAGACCTCCGCCTCGATGATGGCCTGGTTGGCGGTGACCGACGTCGCGCCCACCGAAGCCTCGGGCAGGGCAAAGCCGGTGGCGGGATCATAAGGCACGACCACAGGCGGCGGATCGACATCGAGGATCGCGACAGCCGCCGCGCTCAGGCATCCGAGAATGCCGAAGATGAGCCCGATGAGCCCAAGGCGCTGCCAGAGCCGTTCACGACGCAGCGCGCCATAGACCAGCTCTTCTTCGATGATTTCCTGTTCACTCGCCACGCGTCACACCTCAGCTCGGCGTTTCGAAACAAGCTGAATCGGTTCTTCGCTGCCTCTCGCTTCGCTCGTACGCGAAAACCGATGTTTGATTTTCTGGGTCAATTTCGAAACGCCTTAATCCGCACGCAACTCGGGAAGTGTGAAATCCATGAAGCGCTGCTCTTCAGCGATGGTGGCGGCATCGATCACGCCGCCTGTACCGTCGCCCACGGTCTGCACGGCTTCGAGCTGCCACATGGCGACGAGCGCAATGGCGAGTTCCGCCGTCACGCGCGTGTTGAGATCCACGCTTTCCTTGAGTTCATCCATTTCATCGATCAGCCCGACGAGCCGGTCGACACGTTCGAGTGATAGGCCGGCATCTTCGTAGCTGTTCTGGGCCGCCGCCGAGACGAGCGCGCCGGTTGTGGCTTGGGTCGCCACTCGGTTCGCGCCCGGATTGCCGCTGGTGGCCATTTCCGAAAGCGTGTCATCGTCAAATCCGAGATCGGCCAGGACCCGGTCCATCTGGGTTTCGATCTCGCCCGCGCCAGAGCCCGAGAGGCCTGAGAAATCGCCCGTCTTGATGGCTTCAATGGTGGCGAGGATGTCTCCGAACTCCTGATCGAGCAGGCCGTTCAGCTCGTCCTCCATCTCGGTACGGATGATTTCTGGAAGTTCGGCAAGACGGGTCAGCGCCTCGTAGGTTCTTTGCAGCTCCGCGAGTTGGTCCGTGAGTGTCGCAAGCTGTTCGCGGAGCTGCGTCAGCTGCTCGTTTTGCAGGATCTCGTCTTCGATCATCTGCCGGAGCTGCTGGATGTTTTGCGCGATGTTCTGGGTGTCGACGACGGGTACGCCCTGCGCTGCGGCGGGGGCGGGAGTGGTGAAATGCAGGCCAATCCCAAGTGTCGTGGCCAAAGCCGTCTTCATGAGTAAATGTCCCATCAGTCTATCTCCCTGATCGTGAATTCCATGAACGCGCCCTCGGCCATGCGGGCGCTGACCTGTGCCAGTTCCTCGGCGGAGAGGACGCGGGTGCGCGCCGCCTGTAGCCGGATGCGGGCCGCGACGAGACGCACGAGTTCGGCGCGGGCATAGGTGTTGAGCGCGATGCTTTCCTGCACGTCTTCCGTCTCAGAAATCCGCTGGACGATGGCTTGGATGCGCAGGGCGGCTTGCCTGATCGCGGCGGGTGAGTTGTTGCCATAGAAGGCCGCACCATGCCCGGTGATCGAGAGGTTGGCATTGGCCAGCAGAGCCGGGTCGATCGTACCGAGCGCTTCGATCCCGCCGATGCGGCCCAGGTAGAGATTGTAGCGTTCGGGGATGACCTGAACGTAGTGCTGGGTCTCGCGGAAGGGTGGCACGCCCCCATATTCGAACACGCGACCGGGTCCGGCGTTGTAGGCCGCGAGGGCGTTGATGATATTGCCGTCAAAGGTGTTGAGCTGGGCTGCCAGATACCGCGCGCCGCCATGCACCTGCAGGTAGGGGCTGTCATAATATTCCGGGTTGATACCAAGATCGCTGGCGGTGCCGGGCATGATCTGGGTGAGGCCAAAAGCGCCGACCGGCGAGCGGGCGCCGATGGTGAAGCGGCTTTCCTGCCAGATGAGAGCCTGCAGCAGGGCTCGCCATTGGACTGGGGAGAGGCCCGCGCGGCCCACGCCCGCTAATCCGCTGGTTTCCCGGGCGACGCGGATGATGAGCTGCTCGATGTTTTCCGCCGCATCGCCAAACATCTGTGCGCCGCCGGGATTGGGGTCGATGTCGGCATTGCCATAGACCGCTTCGACGGAACGGGCTGGATCGCCGCTTCCGTTTTCCAGCCCTGAAACCATCGCGGGTAGGCCCTGACCGCCGAAGCTGGTTTGGGCATCGAGGATGCGTTGCAGGGTTTCCAGTTGGTCGCGTTCGATCTCGGCAATGAGTTCGCGCACGGCAAGCTTGTCCGCCTGCAGGGCCAAGTCGGCCTCGCGATCGCCGGTCTCAATGATATCGCGCGCGGTCAGCCCGCTGTCATTGGTCGGCACACCTTGGGACAGGGCGAGACCGGGCAGCAGGCAAAGGGCCAGGATATGGGGCAGGCTAGACTTCAATGTCGCCCCCCGGCGCGCCAAGGGGTGTGAAGGTGCAATCTGGTGCGACGGGTGCCGTCGAGGCGAGGAAGGTAAAGCAATTGGCCTGCGGTTCCTGGTACTGGGCGCATGAGGCCAAAGCGCCGAGCGCGGTGAGAAGAAACAGAGTACGAATCATGAAAGCCTCCAAAAGTCTGGGCGGTCGCGGTAATCGGCGCCGACGAGCGCCTCGCCTTTTTCCATGCCGCCGAGGATGGTGAGATTGGGCCCGAGGGCGCTCAGATCGGCATCAATGACGATCGAGCCCTGGTCGTCGCGGATGAGGGCCAAGCGGCTGTCGCTGCCGGTGTTGAGAAGCACGTCGAGTTCCTTCTCATGGAGGTTCAGCATCGCGTAGTCGGCCGCATGGGCGCGGATGTTCGGAAGCAGGATTTGTGTGGGCACCGCTTCGACGATGGTCTTGCCGGTTCGGGTGCGCTCGAGCTGGCTGGCGTATTGCGTCATCATTACCGCAACGGTGTTCTGCTTGCGCGCGGTCACGAGCCAGTTCGACAGCCGCTCGGCGAAATACGCGTTGTCGAGCGCCTTCCAGGCCTCGTCGATGACGATGATGGTGGGGCGGCGATCCTCGATCTCGCGCTCGACCCGGCGAAAGAGATAGGAGAGGACCGCCATGCGTTCTTTCTCGGCCTCGCTGTCGAGAATGCCGGTGAGATCGAACCCGACGACATCGCCTTCGAGCGAGAACGTGTCTTCCAGCGTCTGCCCGAAGATCCAGCCATAGCGGCCCTCTTCGGTCCACTCGAGCAAACGCTGGTGCAGATCGCCGCCATCGTCGGTGGAGACAAAGAGCGATGCGAAATCCCGCCAGTTCCGTAAGGCGGGGTTCGTGGCCTGCGCGTTCTGGCGCACCACTTCCTGGATGCGGTTGGTCTGTGCAGGCGTGAGCGGTTTGTCGGCACGATAGAGCAGGGTGGCGAGCCAGTCCGAGAGCCAGGCGGTGCCGCGACTATCTGTTTCGGTCCAAAGCGGGTTGAGGCCTGTGGGTTGGCCGGCTTTCAAAGACGCGTAGCGCCCGCCATTGGCGCGGACCGCCATCTCCATACCGAGACGGTAATCGAAGACGAAGATCCGCGCCCCTGCGCGACGGGCTTGCGTCATGAGGAATGCGGAAAGCACCGACTTGCCGGACCCGGGCCGTCCCATGATCAGGGTATGGCCGCTGGTCGGTTCTTTGTCCGGGCTGCCCTGCTCGTGATAGGAGAACCGGTAGGCGCTCTGTTCGGGCGTTGGTAGATAGGTGATGACCTTGCCCCAGGGTGTCTTCGCGGCGGGTTTGCCTAGCTGGGTCCGATGAAACGCCGCGAAATCCGCGAAGTTGCGATTGGTGATCGCACTGGCGCGCACGCGCTTGGGCTGGTTGCCGGGATGCTGGCTGAGGTAATGCGCCTTGGCGGCGACCCGTTCGCCGATCATCTTCACGCCTTCGGCAGCGGCGGCGTTGACGATCTCGGCGCTGAGCGTTTGCAACTCGTCCAGCGTATCGCAGAAGATCGTCACCACCATGTGGTGCTCGCCGAAGCTCTGGCGTTTGGCCTCCAGATCATCGGCGGCGATGTCGAGCGCTTCCATGAGCGAGAGGGCCGCGTCCTGGCTGGCTTGCATCTGACGCTTTTGCCGCTTGATCCGACCCGCCATGAGGTTCGAGTTGATCGGCGTGAAGGAGTGCGTGACGATCATGTCGACCGGCAGGTTCAGCATGTCGAACATGGTGCAGGAGGTGGCTTCGGAGTATTCCCCGATGGTGAAACTCTTCCCAAAGCGATGGCCCACCACGCCTTCGGAGAGCTCGAAGTGATCCCCCTGAAACGTCACGCGGGTGTTGGCGACGTTGAAGGACAGGAAGCCGTAGGTGTTTGCCGGATAGAGCGGCAGTTCCTGGCCGGTGTTCAGCGCGCCCAGAAAGCCGATCAGCTCGCCGCTTTGCGCTGTTAGCACGCGCGGGTTCAGCTCCGTCAGGCCTGACACGAACATACTCACGGCCTCGCCCAACCGACGCAATCGTTTCTGCGTGACCTCCTTGAGACGATCCGGCGCGCTGCGGTTCAGGAACGGCAGGACGCTTTTCGGGGGCGGGCGGTGAATGACCGTGAGGGTCAGGGTTTTGTCGCGCAGCCCGCTTGTTTCGAGTTTCTCGCGCCAGACACGGTCAACTTTCCCCGCAAAGCTGTCCTCGCGCACGGGCTCGAGGTCCGGTGTGATCGCCTTGGAGACCTTGTGGACGTAGTAACTGAACTCCGGCCCCAGCTGCGCGATGATCCGGGCGAAGAGTGCGGTCACCTTATCGAGATAGGCATCATCGGTCGTATAGCTGTTGACCCCGTCGAGACGGATGCACTGGAAAAGCTCGTTGACCCGCGTCCGCACGGTGCGGTCATTGACCAGGCTGACATAAGGCAGCATATGCGCGAGGCGGGTTTCGCGGGCATACCAGTCCGGCGTCATGGTGCGGGGATCGAGCGTTTCGCCCATGGCAGTATTAGGGCGCATAACTGTCCCCGCCATGAATAGAGCGGTTGCGCGTCGGTGGGGTTTCCTGCAGCGCCGTCATCATCACATCTATGAAGCGCGGGTCCCAATCTGCAGCCTTCCAAAGCACAGGGTAGAGCAGGGCGGCCACGCCCAGCACCGCGATGTGCTGGACCCAGACGAACAGGAGCACCGAGCCAAATAGCCAGACCATCGCGTACATGATGGGCAGGCCCAGAAGCTTCGGCGGGCGCACGAGGCCGAGAAAGAGAGGCGAGCGCTCAGCCACCGGCAAAGACCGCAGCAACGATGGTGGGGGCGGCTGCAACTCCGGCGATGCCGACAAGCACCCAGAGTGCCTGCCGCAGATCGATGATGTTGAAGAACCAGCTCAGGAAAACACCGAGCACGGCGAGCGTCGCGATGACGACGCCAAGCGGGCCGGTCAACGCATCGACGATGCCCTGCAATAGGCTCTGGATCGGGGAGAGGTCGATGCTCTGCGCGAGGGCCGGTTCTGCATTGAGCAGGAAGATCGCCAGTGAGGCGACGAATAGGTTTGAAATCTGTCTCATGAATCTGACTCTTCCAATTGGGCCACGACGGCCATGACGCGCGCGACGTGGTTTTGGGTTTCTCGGTAGGGTGGAATGCCGCCATACTGGCGGACCGCATCCGGGCCGGCGTTGTAGGCTGCGAGGGCAAGACGCGGATCGCCGAACGTCTCCAGCATCATCGCAAGGTAGCGGGCGGAGCCGTCGAGGTTCTGAAGCGGATCACGCGGGTCAACGCCGAGATCGCGCGCCGTCGCGGGCATCAATTGACCAAGGCCAATGGCGCCAGCGCTCGAGACCGCATCCTGTCGGTAGGCGCTCTCCACCTCGATATTGGCGCGATAGAGGGTCAGCCACGCGGTGACGGACAGCTCGGCACGGCGCAGGCCGGGATGCCCGGCGTAGCGAAGGGCAGTGGTCTCGATGGCCGCCAGGACGTCCACGCGGGCCAGGGGCGCAGGCCGCGAGAGGGCTGCAAAACGCAACGTGTCAGGTTCAATAGCTAGGTCTTCTTCACCGAGGATTGCCAGCTCATCAGCCGCCGAACCCTGGCCGATGCCGTCGTTGTAGTTGCGCGCAAATCTGTCCTGAGAGCGAGACGGGGTCAGAGAGCCATCGCTCTCCATGACCAGCACCATCTGCGCAGTTGCGGGACCCGCGAGATACCAGACAAGGAGAAGGCTACTTGCTGCTGCCTTTGTCGGTCGCAGCCAGCGTGTGCGTTGTCCGCTGGCCTTCTTCGAGCGGGACATCGGCGTGGGAGAAACCGATCCCGATGAGGAAGGAGACCACGCCCGTGATGGTTTTGAACTCGCGGATCTTGATGTCGTTATAGGTCGTCCGGGTGCGGGCCGTGACCAGTAGCTTCTCCACGCCCTCGTCAGAGACGACACGCATGATCCAGACCCCGTAATAACTCGGGCCCTTCTTGTGTGCCGACTCCTGGCACAGGATTTCAGCGCTATAGCCGCTTTCCACGAGTTCGCGGAAACGTGCTTCCGTAACCACATTTGGTGCTTCGATGTCCCAGTTCATGGCCCGGCTCACGCTTTCTTCAAACACGCAACGCCCGGGCATTCCTACTTGAAGCCCAGTGTTACGATAGTATACTATTAACTGCAATGATATATTGCAGCAGGTACGGCTGTATCTCGGTTACTCAAACTCTAGGCACGGCCATTGGCATCTATCAAGGAAAATAGGGGTTTCAGAAACCTGCGGTTGAGCCGATGGGTGAAGATTCAGGCTGTGGCCTTGCTGATGCTCGCTCCGGTCGCAAGCCAGGCCGGGTCCTGCCTCGCCCCGGTCCGACCGTTCGTTCCAAGCGATTCGCAGGCCGCCCGGGACTATGCTGACATCATCCGGCAGGACTTCGAGGTCTACATCACGGACATTCAGGACTACTTTCGCTGCCTGGAGCAGGAGCGTGCGCGTGCCTTCGAAGAAGCCCGTGAAGTCAGTCAGGACTACGGCCGGTTTCTCGAACTGGTGGGGGATTGATGGGCGATCGGGTGTGCATCAGGCTTGCACCCAACGGAAACCAGACGCCGATAACACCCTCAAATATCTACTTTTTAGATAACAGATTTCATCCGCTAGCGACGTCACAAAAGGTATGTGACGCGTGGCAAAAACAATCAGAACAAATGGCCAGTTGGCGCTCGTCCGTGCGTTGGTTGATGCACGTCAGAATGCGGGTCTCAGCCAGCAGCAGTTGGCGGCCAAGCTCAAACGCCACCAGTCGTTTGTGGCGCGTCTCGAAAGCGGCGAGCGCCGAATCGACGTCGTGGAGTTTACAGTTCTGGCGAGGGTCATTGGCTTTGACAAAGAAGAAGTCTTGTCGATTGTCGAAGCCGCCACGGAGCCCGACCACAGGATTTGACAGCAAAGAATTTTTGGGACGCCTAGCTTCGTGCGTCCTCATGTGAAGTGAGTTCTTTCAGGAAGAGCAATCAGCCAACATCCACCAAGTGCGGCATGCGGTGCAAGCAAGCACCAAAGCACGTCACGCCGCAAAAGAAGAGCCAAAGTGCAGGAAGTCAGTAAACAGTGAACGATGATAAAGGTGAGGGCGTCGCGATCGCCAATCTGATCGGGACCGATGGGTGCAACACTGTTGGTTGGGTTTATCGCTGGAGTACAGGCGGGCATGCGGTGATGTGGGACGTCCACGGGCCCCAGCCGGTGTCGGAAATCCGGCCGGCTCTCACTGCGGAACAGAAGCAGGAAATCGACTTCGACGGATTGAGACGGATCGGAAGAGACGAGGGCGGATAGGCTCCTCAGCTAGCCGCCAGTTCATCTTTGATGGATAGGGTCCGCCGGCATACCGGGCACTGGGCCCGCACGCGGCGAATGGCTGTAAAGAGTCCAGAGTCCTAGATTCTGCACGCCACGCAAATGACCTGAATCCGCTGCACAAAGCTGTCGTTCGACCTTTTTCAGCCCCGATTTAAGGGGAAGCTCACGCCGCCGCCGAGTTTTCCCGAAAGCGGCCACTGCTTGCTGGCCTCCGTCGCGTGACAAAATGTTGTCAGTACGCAAATGCAAATACACGAATTTGTGTGAAGCGAAGATTCTTATTGAACCTCCAGTTGGTGTAGGTTGTACCTGTCTTATGGAGCATGCGGCACATAATACGCAAATTGACTATTAGGACGGAGACAAGTTCAACATGTTGACAAGACGCCATTTCATCGCAACCACGACTGCTCTTTTTTCAGCCCCGCTGGCGTCGCCCGCTTTCGCCAACACATGGCCATCTGCGTCGCAAAAGGCTACCTGGGACGCGCAAGTTACTCCAGAAAACTTCGTTCTTGAGACATCTAACCCATGGGATCTTGCACCGCGTTTCCTGCCGCAACGGGTCGAGGCGCGGGATGGGCTGGTGCCTGGCGATATCCACGTCGATGCTGTCGCAAGATACCTCTACCACATCGAAGAAGGTGGCACGGCGATGCGATACGGCGTCGCGATTGCGCGCGGCAATCTTTATGAACCGGGCACCTATACGGTGCGCCGTCTGGTTGAGTGGCCGCATTGGACACCCACCCAATCAATGATCGAGCGTGACCCTGTGAACGCCCAGTGGGCTGACGGCATGGAGCCAGGTCCGACAAATGCCCTCGGCTCCCGTGCGATTTACCTCTACGTGGGCCAGCGTGATACGTATCTACGTATTCATGGCACGCCTCACCCCAGATCGATTGGGGGCCGCGCGAGTTCAGGCTGTGTTCGGATGGTGATGGCGCATATCAATGCGCTTTATCCAAATGTCGAAATGGGTTCGACTGTATATCTTTACTCCGCTTCGGATAGCGTGCTCTCAACTAGCTGACAGTCAAAGCATCGTCGATCACAGCAAACGAATGAAAATGGCTCTGATGAATTTAGGGCCGTTTTCGTTGTTACGTCTCAGCGGGCTGTTGAATGCAAATGTGACGGCTATCAGAGGTCCTGAGTGGCAGAGGTGTTCTTTCAACCGGGCCATTGTGCATGTACCAAAAGCAATTGTCGTCGGGGCGCAGGAAGGCCGACATAATGTCCTGATTGGGCCCTGCAATTGCAATCACTTCCTCAGGTATAGAACGTGTCGGGCTTGCGGCTTCAGGCTCGGTCATGGTGACCGCGCAAGCGCTCACGAGCGGTATAAGTGTGAATACGGCTGCACTTCGCTTGATCATCTTTTGGCTCCATTTACCTGAATATTGTTGCTTCGCTGATATGATGAAAGCCATACGATATTCAAGCTTTCCCGCCGTCGGCCTCAAAACTTGCTCCGGCGCGATGTTCGAAGGTGACTATTTGAGGCAGGTTTTCGCGGTTCAAACGAAAATCGGACGCGTTGTCATTTTTCTTCTTGAAGCTCTAGTTGCTGTAGCTCGTATCCTAATCAAAATAGTCGCGAATCTGAGGATAACTCATGCCACACGATGCTGCTCATCATGATCACGATCATGCCGCTTCTTCGCCTGATACAGGCACAAGTTGCTACGGTGGTGATGCTGTTCCGCCAACGCAAGTCAGCGCCTCCGACGGGCGTAGTTTCCACGTCAGCGGTTTGGACTGCGCGGAAGAGGTCTCGATCCTCAACCGCGTCGTCGGACCAAAGGTCGGTGGAGCGGAGTACCTCGCCTTTGATGTTATCAACGCGCGCATGACGGTTCTGGATGGTGGGACGAACCCGTCGTCGAAACAGATTATTGATTTGGTTGCTTCAACAGGCATGACGGCTAAGCCGTGGGATGCCGAGGACGCCAGCGCCGATCAGGCTGCACATTTGAAGAAACAAAAGCAGTTTACGATGTTGAGCGGAGGCTTTTGGGCGGCGGGGTTCATTTACCACCTCGTTGAAACCGGGATTGGCGGGGCCATCGGCATCTTTGCCGGCCATGGGGAATCCGCGATGCCAATGGCGGAGGTTGCCTTGTTCGCTGGCGCAATTCTATTCGGTGTGTGGCTGGTGGCACCTAAAGCATGGTCGTCTGCGCGCCGGATCTCTCCTGATATGAACCTGTTGATGGTGGTTGCCGTTGCCGGTGCCATTGGGCTTGGAGAATTCTTTGAGGCCGCAACTGTTGCGTTTTTCTTCTCACTCTCGCTCTATCTTGAAAGCTGGAGCGTCGGGCGGGCACGCAATGCTGTCTCGGCGCTTCTCGACCTCGCGCCTGCGACGGCGCGGGTAATAAACGAGGATGGGTCTGAGACGGATATTCCCGCCGCGGCCGTCGCTGTCGGAACCAAGTTCATCGTGCGCGGTGGGGACCGCATTCCCCTGGACGGAGAAGTTGTCGGCGGGGCGGGAGCTGTCGATCAGGCGCCCATTACGGGTGAAAGCGCTTTGGTGCCAAAAGAGGCGGGCGACGATGTTTACGCGGGCACCATCAATGGTGAGGGCACGTTGACCGTACGGGCAACGATGGCCGCGTCTGACACGGTTCTGTCCAAGATCATTCGCATGGTTGGCGATGCACATTCGCGTCGCGCTGAGGTCGAACAATGGGTGACAAAGTTCGCCCGCATTTACACTCCAGTTGTGATGGTGTTTGCCATTTTCATTGCCTTAATCCCGCCACTTGTCGCGGGCGGCGACTGGGGCTTTTGGTTCTATAACGCGCTGGTTTTGCTGGTCATCGCCTGTCCATGTGCCTTGGTGATCTCGACCCCAGTGTCCATTGTTGCATCGCTTGCGGCATCCGCCCGAAATGGTGTGCTGATCAAAGGCGGGGCCTATGTCGAAGCCCCCGGGCGCACCACTGCGTTGGCAATGGACAAGACCGGTACGATCACCATGGGTGAGCCCGAGGTTGCGGCCATTTATCCGCTTGGTGGCACAACCGAAGCCGAATTGATGGCACGGGCCGTGGCCCTCGAAGCGCGTTCCTCACATCCTCTAGCACGGGCTATCCTTGGCCGTGCAGAGCGGGACGGAATAAAAATCGTCGCCGCCGAGGATACCCGAACCGTCCCTGGGCGCGGCCTTGAGGGTCAAATGGGCGGTCAGTCCATCTGGCTCGGCTCAGACCGGTTTGCCGAGGAAAAGGGTCTTGGCGGGAATATTCCGGCTGATCTGCGCAATCAGATCGAAGGCGCTGGAAGCACGCTTGTGGCGATCGGTGATGCAAACGGCGTCAACGGCGTTCTCGAACTGCGCGACCGGATCCGGCCAGATGCCAAGGGCATTGTCGCGCGTTTGCACGCACAAGGTGTCAAAAAGATCGTGATGCTGACCGGCGACAACGCGGCCACGGCAAGAGCAGTGGCTGCCGAGGTGGGCATAGATGAGGTGCGGGCCGAACTCCTTCCCGAGGATAAGGTCACGGCCATCGAAGAACTGGTGGCGCAATATACGACCGTCGCGATGATCGGGGACGGAGTGAACGACGCACCGGCAATGGCGCGTGCGCATTACGGCATAGCAATGGGCGCAGTTGGGTCGGATGCTGCGATTGAAACGGCAGACATTGCTTTGATGACGGACGATATTGGCAAACTTCCATGGCTGATCGGGCATTCGCGCAGGACCATGTCGATCATCAAACAGAACATCGGGCTGTCCCTTGCAACCAAGGCCGTCTTCGTCGTGGCGACTGCCTTCGGTATGGCATCCATGTGGGGCGCGATTGCGGCAGACGTCGGGGTCTCGCTTCTCGTTGTCGCCAACGCCTTGCGATTGATAGGAGCACGCGACGGCGACCAAGGACCGCGCAGCGGAGAGCAAGTTGGCGAGGAAATGGCAAAAGGCGCGCTGGCACACGGCCATTGATCGGTGAAAGGCAACGCTGTATCCGATAGGCACAACGAACCTCCAAAGAAGAGGCATAGGGCAGTGATGATAACAAGATTACCGAGACGGCTTTTCCTATCTGGTGCGGTGGCTACATTCTTGGCCGGATGCGCCAACAAATTCAGGTCGTACACTGGCCCTGATGTGACACGCCTGCGCCTCTACAAATCTCAACGACTGCTCGTTCTCGATGGCGCGCAGGGTGTGTTGCGCACTTTCCCGGTCGGGCTTGGTTTTGCCCCCGAAGGACACAAGCAATTCGAGGGCGACGGACGCACGCCCGAAGGAACCTACACCATCGATCGCCGAAATCCCGAGAGCCTGTTTCATCTCTCAATAGGCATTTCTTACCCCAATGCCGAAGACCGTGCTTTCGCGGCTGCTCAGAGCCGGTCTCCAGGGGGTGATATCTTTATCCACGGTGGCCCGAGGCGGGGCATTGATCCGACAAATAAGCAGGACTGGACCGCAGGATGTATTGCGGTCACCGATCGGCAGATTGAAGAGATTTATGCCATGGTGCGCGATGGAACGCCCATCGACATTTATGCCTGAAAACGTGCCCTCCGCAGCGGATACAACAAAAGTACCCCCACGCCACACACGACAAATACATCGGCAAGGTTGAAGGCCGGCCAATACAGGCCAGCGATGTGGAAGCTCAGAAAGTCGGTAACGGCTTGAAATCGGAAGCGATCTACGACGTTACCGAGTGCGCCGCCAATGATAGCACCAAGCGCGACAGCTTCGATGTGATTGTCGCTGCGAAAAAGCATCACGCCGAGAACAGTGCATATCACGAGCGCCAATGCCGACAGTCCCCACCAAGGCATGCCCCCGAACATCCCGAAGCTAACCCCATCATTTTGAACATACACAAGGTCGAAAATGGGTAAGATTTGAATGCCGGTGGCAAACGAGGATGCGTTGTCCATGACAAAGAACTTCGTGACTTGATCCACGAAAAGAGCGATCAACACTGTAGTCAGGCCGGGAAGGATGAATATCTTCATCGTTTTTTACCCGAGCCAGACGTCCAAAAACAGCATGATGACCAAGCCGATCGCAAGGCCGAGCGTGGCCTTGTTCTGATGACCGCTTCGGTGGGTTTCAGGAATGATCTCGTGACTGATAACGTAGAGCATCGCGCCTGCCGCAAACGCCAAACCCCAAGGGAGAAGCGGTTCCGAGATCGTGATGATCCCCGCACCCAAAAGTCCGCCAATGGGTTCAACCATGCCAGTTAATGCGGCGATCCCCCAAGCCCGGACTTTCGAATACCCTTCGCCGAGCAGTGACACCGCGACGGCCAGACCTTCGGGCGCATTCTGCAGCCCGATCCCGATGGCAAGCGGCATACCGCCTGACACACCGTCTGCGCCAAAGCCGACGCCCACCGCCAGCCCTTCGGGAAAGTTGTGGATCGTGATGGCGATGATGAACAACCACACCCTGCGGAGCGATGCTGCCTCAGGCCCTTCGCGACCTGTGCTGAAATGCTCATGCGGTAGTTTCTCGTTCATGAGTGCCACGGCACCCATCCCAAGAAGGATCGCAATACACACAATTGCGGCCGGTGCTGCCTCGTTCACATATCGCAATTCAGCCGCATCAAGAGCAGGAATAATCAGCGAAAAGAAGGATGCAGCAAGCATCACGCCCGCCGCGAAACCAAGTGACAGGTCTCGGGTAGCGCGAGACGGCACGCGACCAAAAAGCACGGGTATTGCGCCAATGGCCGTCATTGAGCCTGCGGCAAGACTACCCAGAAATCCGAGCATAATAGGGGAGAGAGTGTCCAAATTCAGATCTTTCGTTTCAAATGGCTTCAATCGCCAGAATAGCTTGAGAAGACTTCTGTCGACCCGTCGTTGTTGATGAGAAACACGTCGTAGGCCTCACGCCAGCGGCTCTGATCCATACCAGGTGAGCCAAGTGGCATGTCCGGCACCGCGAGGCCTATTGCGTCCGGCCTTTCGCTGAGTAACCTGCGAATATCATCTGCTGGCACGTGGCCCTCGATCACGTAGCCCTCTACCAGACCCGTGTGACAGGACACCATTCTTTGCGGAACGCCATTATCGAGTTTGAAGCGTACAAAAAGGCCCGCAAACATATCTTCACCTGTGGGTTCGAAGCCGTTTTCTTCGAGGTGTTTCATCCACGCTAGGCAGCAACCGCAACCATTCGTCTTAACGACTTCAATTGGGGTCGTTTGGGCAATCGATTGCCCAGCCAATGCGAGCGTGAGCAAGGCGGAGAGTGAGAGTTTTTTCATTATCTAAAGCCTTTCCGACATCGTTTGAGCGACATCCGAATCAAGTAATCCAGTAAACTGGGCCCGGCTCTCATGAAGACGTGCTACAATGTCTGGATTGGTTCCTTCTGCGTTTGCCGCTTCGGCAAGCCGTTCTTCCGACATTGGATCTGTGGGTCGGCCATCCACCCGCACTTCATAATGCAGATTTGGACCCGTCGCAGTTCCTGTCGCGCCAACGCGACCGATAGCCTCACCCGCTGTAACCCTATCTCCGACCGAAAGACCGTCGGGCACGAAACTCAGATGGGCATAGCGGGTCATAGTGTCCGAGCCATGCGCGATCTCGACCACGCGTCCATAGCCGCCGCGTCGGCCAACAAAGGAGATAGTTCCAGGTGCGGTGGCATAAACGGGCGTCCCATGCGGAGCTGCAAAATCGACCCCTGTATGCATGCGCACATCTCCATACACCGGATGTCTGCGGTTGCCATACACCGAACTCAACCGCGCTCCCTTCACAGGCTGCGCGAACACGCGCAACACTTCTCCATCGACAAAAATTGTCGCGTTTCCAGAGTTGTCGTCCGGCCACACGATCTCATAACGGGTTTCGTCGATGGTCAGCGCAGCGAAGGACAGGTGAGGTTGTCCGATAATTTGGTCGCTGAGCCTGGCTTCACGCCACATCAATTGCAACGGTTCGTCGCCTTTCAAATCACGCCGGAAGTCTACAGTCCCCCCCAACATCTCAGCCAAGTCTACGGCAAACCGAGCGGGAACATCTGCCGATGCAAGAGTTGCCGAAATCGAGTTTTGCACCGTCGTATCTGCCGCCCGCAGCACCAAATCAGGCTCAGGCAGTATTCTCCGAGTGGCGGTCTCATCTGTGAAAACCGCTTCGATTTGGACGCCTTCGTCAACAGACAATACGGCTCGTCTCAGCGATCCGGAAACGGAAGTTTCAATCTCGATGCCATATCCGGGTCTAAGCTTGCGCAGGTCATATTCTGCCGCCATGGCCAGAGCTACTTCGGCGCGATCACCAGCAGAAAGGCCCGCCGCAGACAGCAATGCATCTAAGGTTTCACCCGAGGACAAGGTGCCCGACCAGGATACCACTGGCGAGGCCGTTTCCAAAAATGCTCTGTCGTAAGCTAGGGGCTCCGGCGGTTCTGAGGACCAAATGACTTTGTCAGCTGCCGCAATCGTGCTCCAGGAGGGTGCCTCCGTTTGCAGCGACATAGATGGCTGTCGCAAGGGAACGGGCTGCCAATTCGACGCCACAGCAATTGCATCGGGTGCCCGGGACGTTCCCCAGTTGGTCTGGGATGCCAAGATTAGCGTTAGGACTAAAGTAGCGCCTAAGACACCAAAGGCAGGATACCTCAACTTCATGATGTTTCTTCTTCCATTGTCAGGACGCGGCGGATTTTTGGCACCGCGAATTCCCGTTGTTCATGGTAATCTATCGTGCCGGAAAACTGCCCCTCAGCATCAAAGAGAAAGACGCTTGCCGTATGGTTCATTGCATAGTCGCCGCCCTCCGTGGCGACTTTTTCATATCGTGCGCGGAAGCCCGCCGCTGCCCGTGCCGTCGTATCCAGCGTTCCGCTCCAGCCTTGGATGGCAGGGTGAAAATAGCTGATATAGTCGGCCATGGCGTCCACGGTATCGCGTTCTGGGTCTACCGTGATGAATACGACATTCAGGTCCGCAACCTCATCGCCAAGATCGTCGAGCCAACCAGAGATGTCCGACAATGTGGTGGGGCACACATCAGGGCAATATGTGAAGCCGAAAAACACCATTGATGGATTACCGATAAGTGACGCAGGTCCAACGGTTGCCCCGTCCTGGTTGGTCATCTGGAATTCCATTTGGGTAAGCGGCAAAGGTCGCTGAGCCACCGGCTCAGGCGCACCCGGCCCATCAACCTGCCACCAGCCGATGAACAGCGTTAGCGCAACAACGCCGCTCACGGCTGCGCCAAAAGTAAGGAGCGTGCGCCGGTTCATCAGCCCTCCGGCCCGCGGGCGGCAATGCCAAGAATAGGCACATCAACGTTCAGCGTCCCGCCATCAGCAAAGTTCAGTGTCAGCGGAAAGGTCTCCCCTTCGACCATCTTGGTTTGCAAGCGCATCAACATGGCATGCATGCCGCCCGGTTCCAGCGAAACACTTTCGCCCGGAAGAATGGTGATTTCACCGACAGGGCCCATGGAACTGACACCATTTAAATCAGTCGTGGTTTCGTGGATGTCCGGCATCATGGCCAATGGGGTTTCCAGCCCGACCAATGTCACCGGGTCAGAACCCGTGTTGCGCAGGATCATGTAAGCTGCGCCTGGGCGGTTGGTGCCGATAGAAGCGCGGGCCCATGCGTCTTCGACTACAATGTCGCCGGAATCCGCCACAGCAGAGGCGGGCAACCCAATTAAGAGGCTGAATGCGATGGCGATGTAGGCAGTTGATTTCATGGGTTTGTTCCTAATAGCCAATTGTTCAGGATTCATGCGCAGCGACTTCCGCAGCAACGAGGGCGCGCAACTCGTCGGCGCCGAAGGGATCAAGAGGTTTGCCGTTTACAAAGAAAGTGGGGGTGCCACGGATCTCCATCGTTTCAACGTCTGCGCGGTCCTGATTAAGGATTGCAACAGTTTGCGGCGCCCTCATTTGGTCTTGGGCCGCTTCAACGTCAAGGCCAGCCTGTTCCGCAATACTAAGGAGCAAACCCGGCGCAGGTTCACCGTGCGACGCCCAGCGTGGCTGTTGTTCTAGGATCGCTTCTTTGACCGGGATAAAGACACCCTGCATGCGTGCCGCTTCCATTACCCTGATCGCCTCTTCTGACGCCGGGCCATGAAACGGGGTGTATCGAAGAACGACGCGAACCTGATCGCCGTGCTCAGCCATGATGTCCTTTATGATCGGATAGAAAGCACGGCAGGCTTCGCAGGCGGGATCGAAAAATTCCACGATTGTGACGGGGGCGTCCTCGGGTCCCATGATGGGAGAATAGGGACGCATCAGCGCCTCTGTTTGCTCGGATTGAAGCGGTTCGACCACGGCAACTGGTGCAGTGCGGGATTGATTCCAGGCAGCGGCCGCAAATATTGCGAGACCTGCAGCTAATGCGACTAGAACGATTGATTTACTTTTCACGTGCGGGGCTCCTTCAGGGAGATTAACGAAAAGAGTGCGATCAGAGCGAAGGCTATGAGCGCCAAGAGCGGAATTGGGACGCCAAGGAATAACTGGTTATCGCCGGTACAAGACGGGCCAGTCTCGGTGCAGGGTTTGATGGGTTCCGGAAGGATGCCTGTGTAAAGTCCAAGATGCCAAAGCGCGATGGCGGCCCCGCCAATGGCGAGCGCAACGCCGTAGCGGCCGACCCGATGATCCTCCCACCAGAGACCGAGGCCAAGAACGATTACTAAGGGGAACATGAAAGCGCGCTGAAACCAGCACAGATTGCAAGGTGCCTGACCCAGAACCTCACCAATATAGAGCACTGCTAAGGAACTCCCCAAAGCCACGATCCAGGCGGCGGCAAGAGCCGAATCTTTTGCCATCACTCGGCTCATATCTACATCCTCGCCCTTAGATCGGAAACAATCTCTTCAGCTGATGTGCCATATGTCCAAGCCCCGACATATCCGCCTTGGGGATCAAATAGGAACAGCTGGGAGGAATGTCCCATCGTGTATCCATTGGGCGAAGCGGCTTCCTCGATCTTCTCAAAGTACACGCGGAAGGTTTCCGATGTTCGCTTGATCTGATCGGCCGTGCCGGTGAGGCCTACTATATCTGCCTCGAAAGCCGGAACGAACTCTGCCAGTTTTTCGGGCGTATCACGTTCGGGGTCAATCGAGATAAAGAGCGGCTGGACTTTGGCGGCATCGGAGCCGAGCGCATCCATGACAGCGGCAACCTCTGCCAAGGTCGTGGGGCACACATCGGGGCAATTCGCAAAGCCGAAGAAGACGAGCAACCAGCGCCCTGCGAAGTCTTCGTCCGTCTGCACTATGCCTCGGTGATCGGTCAGTTCGAAGTCAGCTTGGAACGCGGGCGCATCAGCGCGCTGTTCTTCTCTGATAGAAAACTGCAAAAAAATGGACCCAACAACCACGATCGCGGTAAGTCCCCAAAGCATTTTTTGTAACGTAGAAAATTTCATTGGTTGTATTGCGCCCGATTCCGCCCATTTTTAAAGCGGTCTAAATGTTCTAGTTGCTAGAGGTTCAAGTTGTTTTTCGGCATTGCGGCGGCGTGTCACGGATCTGTGATTAGGGTGCTGGCTTGCGGATGCCAATAGCTATAGCTACCAACGCTATAGATATGGAGGTCACATGCTGACAATTGGAAGTTTGGGAAAGAAGACCGGAACAAAAGTTCAGACTGTCCGGTATTACGAACAGATCGGCCTGATGCCCGAACCAGGTCGCACCGAAGGCGGGCAGCGGCGCTACGGGGATGCGGAAGTTGACCGCTTGTCCTTTATCCGGCACGCACGCCAGTTGGGGTTTCCCCTTGAAGCGATCCGCGAGCTTCTCGATCTCAGTGATAATCCCGACCGCTCTTGCCATGAGGCGGATTCCATCGCCCGGCGGCAACTCAAGCAGGTAGAACTAAAAATGGATCGGCTGAAAGCGCTGCGCACAGAATTAAAGCGCATGATCCACGAATGCAGCGGAGGCAATACAGCGGACTGCAAGGTTCTCGAGGTTTTGCGCGATCATTCTGAGTGCCTGACCGATCACAATGAAATAGGGGCTTAACCGTTTCCACGGCTCTCAAGCTACTAAAACGAAGAGAACACTTGAACCTAAAGTCACTGTAGCAATTACATCTATCTCAAAGGCGATTCGAGGAGATAAAAATGAGCGCTGGTGATCGGCTGTTGGCAACAACCCCAATCCTAAACTTCAACCACCCGTCGATTACACAACTGATCGAGGACCGAGGGTGGAAAGCCCTTTCCCAACATGATCGGATCGGCGCCGTCTACGATTTTGTCCGCAATGAAATTGCCTTTGGGTACAACCGCGCAGACGATATCCCGGCGGCCGACGTCCTCGATGACGGTTTTGGTCAGTGCAATACCAAGGGCACGTTACTTATGGCCTTGTTGCGCGCGGTAGGTGTGCGGTGTCGCCTTCACGGGTTCACGATCCACAAAGAACTGCAACGGGGCGTTGTACCAGAGCTCGTTTATCCTCTTGCCCCCAATGAGATCGTCCACTCATGGGTTGAGGTGGAGACCGAGATGGGTTGGGCGAACCTCGAAGGGTTCATTCTGGATGCAGAGTTTCTATTGGCGCTCCAATCCGCATTTACCGATTCACCCAGCCTCTGCGGTTATGGGGCGGGAACCGATTGTCTGCAGGCTCCGCCGGTAGAATGGACAGGGGGCGATACCTACATCCAGGAGACAGGCATCGCTCAGGACTTTGGCACTTTCGACGCACCCGACGAGTTCTACGCCGCTCATCAGCAGTCGTTTAGCTTCGTAAAGGGCATATTGTATCGCCATATCATACGCCATTGGATGAATACCCGCGTGCGGCGGATCAGGTCCGGTAACGTGCCGCAAATACCTGGCTTGGCGTTGCCCAATCATAAGCACGAGGAGTCCCGTCATGCCTCATGATCACGGTCACGCGCATATTGATCCCGCTTCTGGCGACCGCCGTGTCTCTATCGCGATCTGGGCCAACGCGCTTCTGACGGTCGCGCAGATCGTCGGCGGGATCTTGTCGGGCAGCCTCGCGCTTATTGCAGATGCGCTCCACAATTTCTCGGACATGGCATCCTTGGTGATCGCTTTTGCAGCTCGGAAAATCGCAAGACGCCCTGCGGACGAGCGCATGACATTCGGCTATGGCCGGATCGAAGTTGTGGCTGCCTTGATCAACTACACCACCCTCATCCTCGTTGGCTTCTATCTCATCTACGAAGGCGGAATGCGTTTGATCGAACCGACCGAAGTGGCCGGTTGGACAGTAGTGATCCTTGGTTCGGTGGCGCTGGTCGTGGACACGTTGACAGCGCTGCTGACCTATTCGATGCAAAAGGGCAGCGTCAACATTCGGGCGCTCTTCCTGCATAACCTGTCTGACGCACTGGCTTCTGTTGCCGTAATTATCGGCGGCTCGCTCATCCTGCTCTATAACATGTGGTGGGTCGATCCGGCGATCACGATCGGCATCGCGCTCTACATCCTCTACCTTGCAGTTACCGAAATCGGTGGCCCTATTCGTATCCTGATGCTCGGAAGCCCACCCAACATCGACAATGATGCCGTTGTTGCTGCAATCAGCGACGTCGATGGTGTGCATGATGTCCACCATGTTCATCTGTGGCAGATGCAAGAGAATGAGGCGGCGCTAGATTGCCATGTCGTGACCGCTGATGGCGCATTCGGCGAAGGGATCAAAGCGGCAGTGAAAGCGCGCCTCGCCGAAGAGTTCGGCATCCGGCACTCCACTCTCGAATTGGAGGATCTGGGGAATGCACACGATGGAGCGCAGCTCTATGGGCATGAGGAGACCAGATAATGATAGAAGTCATCTTGATTTACTTAGGTCTGGGAATTGCTGCGCTGACACTTGCTTCGATCCTTTGGTCAATCGCTTTCCCCGAGCGTCGTATCTGGCCGCCCAAGCGCTACACGTCGATCACACCAATTCTGGTCTGGGTGCCAACGTTTTCGTTGTTTGGCATTCTGATCATGCTTGGCATCTTGGGCTGGGGTGATCTGGCGTTTCCCACCTGGCTGCGTTTCGGGGTCGGGATACCGCTCATTGTGTTCGGCAATGTTGTCGTCTGGTCTGAAGTCGCTCATTTCGGGGTTCCGCAAACGGGCGGCGCGAAAGGTACGCTGAGGACCGCTGGCATGTATCGTTACTCTCGCAATCCTCAGTACTTGGCCGATATCGCGATTGTTGGTGGATGGATGATACTTTCTGCAGCACCATCAACGCTCATTATTGGAACGGCTTCGATCTTGGTTTTGGTAGCTGCGCCATTCGCGGAAGAACCGTGGCTCAAGAAGCAATACGGGTCTGATTTTGAAGAGTATATGGCGTCAACCCGTCGTTTTATCTGAGCCGCCTCGCTAAGAGGCTTTTCGAAGGTTCGTTGACCCTTCAGCTGCGCGAGGCCTGAATCGCCCCTAGGCGCAGCAGGACTTACCTTCTTGAATCGGCGGACATGGAACAGTTGCGTAAGAACAATAGACGCAGCAATCCCCCTCGAGCGGTTTCAAGACTGACTGACATGACTTGCATTCATAGAACCATTGGCAAGCATCTGTCGGCATAGTCTCAGTTTCGACGTGTCCGCAATTTGGACAGGTGAGAGTAGATTGCAGCACTACTTTTGTTTCTTCTGTCGCCATAGCGCGTACCCCGTCAGAATTAGAAATCCTGCCAATATCGGCAGCAAAACGGCATCGTTGTAAACAACGCCAAGTAAGCCCGTCAGGCCAAGCGCTGTCAGTACGACCGGCAGTAACGGTGTGAAGCAACAGAGCGCGGCCAAGATCGTGCCACCCACTCCTAGGGCCAATAGTTTGTTCTTCATTGTGTCGATCTCCACAAATCCCACATAAAACGCTGTGCGGATGCTTCCCACATGGGCGAAGATAGCGCGACCAGAAAGGCGATGGACGCGACTGTAGTCCAGACGATTGTGGACCGCCTGCGCGTTGCACATGGCCTGCGCCGAAGCACCCGATACCATGCCCAAACGAGGGCAATCGCGACTCCGACAAGAATGAAGTCCCGGTAAGCGACGAATGGCCCAAGCATGGTGAGCCATGAACCACCTAGGCCCAGTATCGAAAGGCCGATAGGCAAAACACAGCACGACGCCGAAAACAGCGCCAGAAGTGCTGCGAAGGGCATCACAAGCCTGGAAGCAACGCCAGAGTTCGCCACCGGTTGTTGATTTGCATTCAAATCCATTTTGCTTTTCTACTTCCTGTAGTGACTACAGGAGCAAGCAAAATGTTCACCATCGGCAAAGCGTCGGAACAAAGCGGCGTGAACATCGAAACGATCCGCTACTATGAACGAGAGGGGATTGTTCCGAAGCCGGGGCGATCAGCAGGTGGACGTCGGCTGTACTCGTCCGCTGAGATTGCCAAACTCAGGTTCGTGCGCCGCTGTCGCGATTTGGGCTTTCCGATCTCAATCATACAGACTTTTCTATCGCTCACTGCACAAAAGGGCCGATCCTGTGGTGAAGCGAAGACCATGGCTGAGGACCATTTGGGTGAAATAAACGCGAAGATAGAGAACCTCACTCGCCTCAGAGAAGCGCTCTTGAGCCTTTCCAAGAATTGCGACGATGGAACCGCAGCCTGTCCAATGCTGGACGCTCTGATGAAGGATGGTTTTGGCGACGGGCTACGCGAGTAATGCAGCCGTAAGTTTTTGCTTCGCAAACCGCAACTCTGTCCTGCAACTCAATCATCTGAAGGTGAATTTCGCTAAAATTTGCTCGAACGGCTGCTCTTGCTAGTTTGACGCGATGCATACACCGGATCAATCTCAAACCGACTTCATCGGCGGGTGTCGCGATGCACCGAAACCGGCCGTCGATTCAAAATTACGCAAGGTCGGCTAGGTCCGCTCAGCTGACCTTGGTATCGACAGCAGCGAACGTCCGGTGATTGAGTAGCTCCGAACACTTAGGTCGACACGGATGAATGCCAACACTTTCTTTATCGGCGCTAGTAGTTCACCTGCTCAAAGCCGTAGTTGCCTTCATAGTCACGCCAATCGACGAATACTGAGCGGTGATAGATGCCGGGGCAATTTTGACCCCATCTTTCGAGACCAATATGAGCGGTGGGGAGGGCAGTGATGGAAGTTCTTTGCCAAGCGAACTCACCTTGCGTTCCATATGTGCCAAGAACAACGTTGGCGCTACGTTCGCAATCTCCTTCGCTTCCAGCCTGGTATTGTCTTGCGTACTGGACATTAAAAACGCGAATTGACCGCACGAAATTGAACTCAGGTCCGCTGATATCGATGTCCGCGCGATCTTGAACGAGCTGGGCGGCCCTATCGGCGAGTACAAAGTTAATAGGGGCTTCTGGAGTGCGCCAAGCAGCCTCAATCCGGGTAGCGGCATCTTGCGCTGGAAAAGACTGTTGCGGTCCAGCGCTTTTGTTCTGGAAGAACGCTTCAAAGATGCGGTCTGCACTGTTTGATGAAGGAGAGGTCTCATAGGACGCGCCCATGGGACAGCGCCAGATTTGCAGTGGCGGTTCCACCGGCCAGGGCGTAATCCGCCGGATGAACTCGGCGCGAGCTCTGGCGCAAGGGACTGAATCAGGCCAGCCGCCAGACAGGCACAGGAGGATCGCACAATCGATCGGGTAGGTCTGCGCGCGGGCGGGCATCGGCAGCGAAGAACTTGTCACAGTCAAAGCGACTGCAACCGAGGGGAGGAGCTTCTTGAGTAGATGACGCATGCTAAGGACCCTCTGTGACAGGGATCAGCATACATATGAAAATATACTATCGCAACACTAAGTATAAATACGCATAATGAAGTTTATGTTAAGAAATTGTGTACTTCCCCAATGTTGCAACCAAGTAGAAATGTCACCGGGTTGGCAAAGCAGAAGTGTCACCACTGGTAGCGACGTGAGCAAAGCCTGACAGGGCGGAGACCTCAATTATCGGAGCCCTGGCTGGCTTTGCGGTCCGCGTTTCGCTTGCGGTCTGCGAGGGTGTTCCAGCCGTTGTTGCGGCGTCCGTTCTTCCGGTATCCGTTTCTGGCACTTTCCGGGTGCACCTCGGCTCTGGCGGCGGCCTTGTCCTGCTCAGCCTTGATATGGGCGAGGACCGAGCTGAGATGTTTGTAGTCTGTTATCGCGGCGTGCGTGACGCGCTGCTGATGTGGATTGAAGATGGTGCAGGGCAGGGCGATGCCATTGTGCCGAACCTGGATGCGCCCGTCTGGGAATTCGTAGGTGTCGGCGTATGTACCAACCAGACCGCGCGTCAGATCGTTGACCTCCAGCCGGATGCGTTTGTGGTCGTACTTCAGGGTCAGGTCCTTGCTGACATAGCGTTTGTTGCGCAGACAGAAGATCTCGGCCAGCCGATCCGGTGCGGCGTTCAAGGCACGGTGCAGATTGTCCGGACGGGCAGCGGGCTTTGCGAACCTGTCGTTATAGCGCGCCATGAAGCCAGGGAGGAACGCGTTGCCGTCCTCCATGTTGGAGATGCCTGCGATGCGCAGCTCTTTGACCAGGCGGTCCTGTAACGTCCGGTTCGCACGTTCCACGCGGCCCTTGGCCTGGCTGGTATTGGCGCAGAGAATCTCGATCTGCAGCTCTGCCAGAGCACGCCCGAACTGGGTCATGCCGGTCATGTGCTCGCTGGGTTTTGGCACGCGAAAGACCGTGTGCTTGTCGCTGTAGAACGCGACGGGCGGCCATGCGTCGTTAGATAGCGTTCCAATGCTTCGAAGTAGCTGAAGGTGTTCTCAGACGTGACGAAGCGCAGTTCCATGAGCGTGCTGGTCGCATCGTCAATGAAGACGAGCGGGGTGCAGGGATCGCCCCGATCCTCGAACCAGCGGTGCTCCGAGCCGTCTATCTGAATGAGCTCGCCGAAACACTCTCGGCGAAGTCTGGGTTGATGAAATGTCCGGCGCTGTTTGCGCGAGAGCCAAAGACCGGCACCGGACATCCACTTGCGAACCGTCTCGCGCGAGACTTCAAACCCATGATGCTCGGCCAGCATCTCCGCCGTCAGGGTCGGCCCAAAGTCGGGATAGTTCTCTTTGATCAGCGACAGCGCGTAATCCCGTTTGGCTTTGTGGATACGATTGTTTGGAGGCTTCCCGCGCGCCTTATGTCGGATCCCCGACGCGCCATCCTGACGATAAAGCTTCAACAACCGGAAAACCTGCCGGCGCGTCAGTGCCAGCATGTTTGCTGCATTATCGACGCTCAACCGCCCATCATCGACCTGCGCCAAAACCTCCACGCGCTTCAGCTCGCGCTCGCTCATAACCACCCATCCCATGCACTATCTCCCTTAGTCTAAGAAGGGAGAGTGACATTCCTGAATTGCTCATGGGTGACATTTTAGCTTTGCGGCTACACCCCAAGGAATCCGAAAGTCAATCTTATGTTAATTTATCTTGCCTTTTCGCTGAATACTGAGAACCTGTCATACCTTTGAATTCGAGTTCGTTGAGCATCCCTATCAAACGATTGTACAAAGGAAATCGGACGGCAAGCTGTCTATACGCCGGCCGTCCAACTCGCGTTTGAATGTAGATCTCAAATGCTTAGGCAGCAGCAGCTTTTTTTGCAGATTTGGTTGCATCATTTGCGGCCTTCTGAACGGCAGCAGCAGCCTCATTCGACGCTTCTTTGCCAGCGGCAACAAGCAGTTCAACAGCTTCGGTCTGTGCTTTGCGAGTGATCTCGGCAAAAGCCGTGAGGTTTTTAGTAGCCTGGTCGGCCGCAAAGTTGGCGAAGTCGGTCACCCCCCCCTATAATTGTGAACGGCGGAGCAATACTCGGCCACGGTAGCAGCGCCGCTGTGGTGTCGCGGGCGGCGTAAAAGTCGGCCACTTTTGCCCTTTCGGATTTCGGGAGGGCTTGGGGATATTCACCGTGGACTTGTATTTGAAGGTGCGTCAGGCTCACTTCCAAGATGGCTTGAGCGGGCGCCAGATTGCCCGGGATTTCGGTATCAGCCGGGACTGAAGTGGTCCCAGTATTTTGGACAGGTTTGCAGCGTTTCTAAGGTGTATCGGTTTTAGGTTTCATGCTGCTTTTTGCTCTTCCAAGCCTGCCCAATATGCGTCGTCTGGCGTGAGCCGATCAAGCGCGGAATGTGGCCGCTCGGTATTGTAGAATGCTAACCAATCCTTGATGACGCGTCGGGCCTGGAACCCGTCATTGATTTCTTCGAGATAGATCGCCTCCTGTTTCAGGGAGCGCCACAGCCGCTCGATAAAGATGTTGTCGAGGTAACGACCCCGCCCATCCATCGAGATACGCACGCCTGCATCCGTCAGCGTCGTGATCCAGGCTGATCCGGTGAACTGTGAGCCTTGATCCGTATTGCATATCTCGGGCGGGCCGTATTTGGCGATGGCCTCGTTCAGCGCTTCGACACAGAAGTCCGCGTGCATCGTATTCGATAGCCGCCAGCTTAGCACTTTGCGCGTGGCCCAATCCATGATCGCCACCAAGTAGAGGAAGCCGTTCTTGACCGGCACGAAGGTAATATCTGCGCACCAGACGTGGTTCGGGCGGTCTATTACCATCTTTCTAAGCAAGTACGGATAGACGGGATGCTGCGGATGCGGCTGGCTGGTTCTGGGGCGTTTGTAGATCGCCTCTAGCCCCATCGTCGTCATTAATCGTCTGACGCGATGCCGCCCTACAACTGTGCCCTCTCTTCGTAGATAAGCAGCGATCTGACGACTGCCGAAGAACGGATATTTGGTGAAGACCCGGTCAATCTCTTTCATCATGGCCAGCGTATCCGCGTTGATCCCGACAGACGTGTAATAAAACGCCGAACGCGACAGCCGCACCAGTTTGCACTGCTGGCTAATGCTCAGCTCAGGGTGATCTCGCTCGATCATAGCGCGTTTCTTTGCCGGGCTCATCGCTTCAGCCCTGCGGACAAAAAATCGTTCTCGACCGCCAACCTCCCGATCTTGGCATGCAGTTCTTTGATTTCTGCTTCTGTCGGCCCGCTCTGCTTGCCGCCTGAGAAAACGTCGGCCATCCCGTCGATACCTTGCCGCTTCCATGTGCTGACCTGATTTGGATGCAACTGATGCTTCGCTGCAATCTCCTGCACGGTCTTGTCGCCACGCAGTGCTTCCAAAGCCACCTTGGCCTTAAACTGATCTGTAAAATTCCGGCGCTTCGCCATTTTCGTATCCCTTCATAGGTTTGGGATACACCTTAGCTAACTGTCCAGTTTTCTGGGACCGCTTCAGCTTCTGCATGACGTGCGACGTCCTACAATTTCAGGCTATCTTCAATAGCTCGCCTGCGTCTTCAAAAAAGTGCTTTTGGCAGCCATGTCGCCAGATCCGGCAGTAGCCATATCAACGTGATGCCCACAATCTGCAGACAGATGAACGGTAGCACGCCTGCATATATCTGGCCGGTCGAGATTTCATCCGGGGCCACGCCGCGCAGATAGAACAGCGAAAAGCCGAAGGGCGGCGTCAGGAACGAGGTCTGCAGGTTGATCGCAATCAATACGCCCAGCCAGATCGGATCATGACCCAGTAAGATCAGCGACGGCGTGATCAGCGGCAGCACAATCACCGAGATTTCGACGAAATCCAGAAAGAAGCCCATGATGAAAATCACTATCATGCAAAAGACCAGCGCGCCGTTGGCCCCGCCCGGCATTTCGGCCAGAATGCCCGCCACGCGTTCCTCGCCGCCCAGTCCGATAAAGACAAGGCTGAAGAACCCGGCGGCAATGATCGTTGCAAAGATCATCGAGGTCATGGTCATGGTCGATTTCACCGCCTCTTGCACCATTTGCTTTTGCAGTGCGGCGCGCAAGGCCAGCAGTACCGACAGCCCGCCAACCACCGCAAGCCCGGCATAGAAAATGCCAAGCACATATGCGCCCGAGCTCAGGTCGCTACGCTGAAACCGCACCGGAAAGGCACCCGCCAGAATACCCAGCGCGATCAGGGCAACCGTGCCCAGCAGGATGATGCGTGGGGCGATGCCAATGCGATAGCCGGTCATCAACAGCGCACCGACAGCGCCGACTGATGCGGCCTCGGTCGGGGTGGCGATGCCGCCCAGAATGGCGCCCAGCACGGCGAAGATCAGCAGGACAGGCGGGATCACCGCGCCGACGACCTCGCGCCAGTCGGGTTTGGCGATGTCGAGGGGCGCAGGGGGCATGTCCTGCGGGCGCAGCCATCCGCGCGCCACGATATAGATCAGGTAAAGGCAGACCAGCACCAAGCCGGGGATTACAGCAGCGGCGAAAAACTGGCCTACCGACAGCGCCTCGACCGAAAACTTGCCCTGTTCGTACTGCGCCTGCTGGAACGAGGTGGACATTACGTCCGCCAGAATGATCAGCAGGGTCGAGGGCGGAATAATCTGCCCCAGCGTGCCAGCCGTGCACACGATGCCCGATGCGACCCGCGCGTCATATCCGGCGCGCAGCATGGTGGGCAGGGCAATCATCCCCATCGCCACCACGGTCGCCCCGACAATGCCGGTTGACGCTGCCAGCAACGTGCCGACCAGCACGACCGAAATGCCCAAGCCTCCGCGCAACTGCCCGAACAGCCGGCCCATCGTGTCCAAAAGCCCTTCCGCAATGCGGCTTTTTTCCAGCAAAGCGCCCATCAGTACGAACAGCGGAATGGCGATCAAGACGGGGTTGGTCAGAACGCCAAACACCCGTTGGCCCAACGCGCCCAGCAGGGTGATGTCCATTTGCCCCAGCATCCAGCCCAGATAGGCAAAGATCACGGCAACCCCCGCGATGCTGAACGACACAGGGAACCCAAGAAGGATCGCACCCATGAGGGCTGCGAACATGATAAGGTCGAGATATTCGATCATCAGGTCTCTTTCACGGCCAAAAGGCGGATCAACAGGGCTAGGGATTGCAGCATCACGAGGACACAAAAGGCGGGCATCAGGGATTTCAGCAGGAACACCGCCTCGATCCCGCCCACGGAAATTGGGCCTTCAAGGATCGCCCATGAATTGCGCACCGACGGCCACGACCAGTAAATCAGTGCAATCATCGACGGCATCAGCAGGAACAGATGGCCGAAAATGTCGATCCGGCGGCGTGTCTTTGGCGTTGCCTTGGCATAGAACACGTCCACCCGCACATGCTTGTCGACCAGCAGCGTATAGCCCGCCGCCAGCATGAACAGCGCGGCGTGCATATAAAGAACACTTTCCTGCAACGCGATGGAATTCACGCCGAACGCATAGCGCCCGACAACGATGGTGAACTGCACCAGCATCATGGCCAGCGCCAGCCAGCGCACCACATGGGCGACACCGATGTTTACCTTGTCCAAGGCGTTTGCCAGTTGCTCCATCACCTGCCCCCGATGCGAAAGGTCACGAAGGGCGCAGCCATCGCCGCGCCCTTGTTCGATAGGTCTTAGTACCCCATGACCAGATTACGTGCGTTCATCTGACCGTTGTCAGCATAGACCATGTATTTACCGACCGATGCACGATAGGCCACGAAGCTTTCGGTGATCCGTTTGACCAGCTCGTCATCGTCATTGCGCAGATCGTCGATGACCTCGGCGGCGGCTTTGCCCATGCCGGTGATGACGTCTTCGGGGAACATTTTCACCTGAACGCCGTGCTCGGCCACCATCGCTTGCAGCGACAGGGCGTGCTTGGTGGTGTATTCGGTCCAGACCTGATTATACAGGCTATCACAGGCCGCTTGCACAACCTGTTTCAGGTCGTCGGGCAGGTCGTTGAACACGTCTGCGTTGACGCCGCATTCCTCGGCCGACGATGGCTCGCCCACGCCGGGCCAGTAATAGTTCTTGGCGACCTGGTAATAGCCAAGCGCGCTGTCGGTCCAGGGGCCGATAAATTCGCCCGCGTCCAAAGCGCCGGTTTGCAGGGCCTGGAACATGTCCGGGCCGCTCATCGTCTCGGCCGCCATGCCCATTTTGGCCGCCATTTCGGACGCCAGACCTGTGGTGCGGAACTTCATGCCTTTCAGGTCTTCGGCCGAGTTCACTTCGTTGCGGAACCAACCGCCCCATTGCGGGCCAGAGTTGCCGCACAGGAAAGGCTTGATGCCAAACCGGCCATACATTTCGTCGTAAAGTGCCTGACCGCCGCCATGCACCATCCAGCCGACTTGCTCGTCCGCGCGCAGTCCAAAAGGTTGCGAGCCGAACAACAGGATACCCTTGGATTTCGACCCCCAATAGGCGGGAACAGCGTGATACAGCTCGGCGGTGCCTTCGCTGACCGCGTCAAAGACGCCGCGACCGGGCACAAGCTCTCCGGCAGGGAAAAGTTTGACCTCGATCCGGCCCCCCGACAGGGTCGTGATCCGGTCGGCCAGTTGTTGTGCGGCCACGCCCGGCCCAGGCAGGTTCTTGGGCCACGCTGTGACCATCTTCCACTGGCGCTTGTCCTGCGCGATGGCTGGGGTTGCCAGTGCCGTTGCTGCGGTGCCGATGGCACCCGTGGTCAGAAATGTCCGTCTTTGCATGCGCCTCTCCTCCAATCAGGCAGTTGCGACCTTGGCGTTGGCTAAAGCCGTCCCTTGGTCAAATCCGTGCATAAAGCTATTATGTAAATACATAATAGAGTCAATCATTACGGCGAGAAAACCCGGTCAAGCCAGCAATCCTCGCGCAATGATTGTGCGCTGGATCTCGGATGACCCTTCATAGATGCGGAAAATCCGCAGATCGCGCAGGTAGCGTTCCAGCGGGAAATCGCGGGTATAGCCATAGCCGCCGTGAATTTGCAGCGCCCGGTCGGCAATCCGCCACGCGGCTTCGCTGGCATACAGCTTGGCAAAGGCGGATTCGCTGGAATAGCGCACGCCGGTCCCGCGCAGGGTCGCCGCCCGCATCGCCAGCGCGCGGGCGGCGGCCAGTTCGGTGGCACTGTCGGCCAGCATCCATTGCAGCCCTTGGAAGTCCGCAATCGCATGGCCGCTGACCTGCCGTTCCTTGGCATAGGAAATCGCGGCCTTCAGCGCGGCGTCGGCAATGCCGGTGGCCTGTGCAGCGACTTCGATCCGGCCATTGTCCAGAACCTTCATTGCAGTACGGAACCCCGTGCCTTCGTCGCCCAGACGGTTTTCGTCCGGCACCCAGCAATCAAAGCTGATGCCAAAGACATGCCCGCCCTTCAGGCCCATCGTTTTTTCATTGGGCGCGACGGACACGCCGTCGATTTTCTTCGGTTCAACAATAAAAGCGCTGACACCGCGTGCACCGGCGGCGGGGTCGGTCTTGGCATAGACCACCATGAAATCCGCCGCGCCCGCGTTCGAGATAAAGCACTTGGACCCTTTGATCCGATATCCATCGCCTTCGCGCTTGGCCGTCGTGCGCATGTCGGCGGGGTTCGATCCGGCCTGCGGTTCGGTGAGGGCAAACGCGCCCAACGACGTGCCCGCCGCGGCATCGGGCAGAATGCGGGCCTGCAAATCGGCATCCGCCCCCAGAAGCAGCGAATCCGTGGCCAGAAAATGCGCCGTCAGCATGGATGCGGTGGACCCACAGGCGCCCGCGATCGCTTCGACCGCCGCATACAGCGCGGGGCCGGACAGGCCGATCCCGCCGTGGTCTTCGGGCAGGTTCAGACCCAACAGACCCATGTCCGCCATCGCGTCCAGATGGAGAGTGGCGAACAGCGCCTCTTCGTCGATCTGCGCCGCTTTCGGGGCCAAAACCTCGGTCGAGAACCGTTCGATCTGCGCGACCAGCGCGCGTTCGTCGTCGCTCATCGGATAGGTGGTCATGCGCTTTGCTCCTTGTTCAGAGTGTTCAGAATGTCCCCCGCATCGGCGTTCAGGGCTGGGGCCGGTTTGCGCCCGCCGCGCGGGACGCCGTTGAAATGGACGGGCTGTTCGGGGACGTTCAAAACGCCCAAATCGGGATGCGTAACGGTGGACGCCAGCCCACGCTCGACCGCCTGTGGCGACGCCCAAGCCTGTGCCACCGATTGAATGGAGGATGCCGGAATACCTGCCGCTGACAGTTGGTCCACCACCTGATCCACCGGCAAGGAACCCGCCCACTGGTCGATATACTCGGCGAGCGCTGGTTCGTTTTCGCGGCGCAAAGGGTCGCTGGTAAACCGCGCGTCCTGCACCAGTTCGGGCTGGCCGATCACGTCGCAGAAGGTGGCAAACAGCCGGTCGTTCAGAACCGCCAGCGCGAAATGCCCGTCCGCCGCCGGATAGGTGCCAAAGGGCGCGGACAGCGGGTGGCGGTTTCCGGTGCGCACCGGGGTCTCGCCGCCCATCAGGGTGCGGCAGGCCAGAATGGGCATCATCGACACCAACCCGTCAAACAGCGCCACATCCACATGACGCCCCAGCCCGGTGCGGCTGCGGTCAAACAGCGCCACCATCGTGCCCCAAGCGGCGAACAGGCCACCGGCCACGTCGCCCAAAGCCTCGCCCACCATCGTCGGTGCACCGTCGGGTTCGCCGGTGGCGTCCATCAACCCGCTCATCGCCTGCACGATGATGTCATAGGCGGGTTTTTTGGTGTTTGGCCCGGTCTGCCCGAAACCCGAAACGGACACGTAAACCAGATGGGGAAAATCCTTGGCCAGCGCGTCATAGCTCAGCCCCAGCTTCTCCATCACGCCGGGGCGGAAGTTTTCGATCAGCACGTCGCAGTCGGCCAACAACGCCTTGACCATCGCAATCGCGTCGGGCGATTTCAGGTCCAGCGCAATTGACCGCTTGCCCCGGTTGATTGCCTGAAACAACAGGCTTTCCCCGTCCTTGAACGGGCCGATATGGCGGTAATCGTCGCCGTGCGCGGCTTCGACCTTGATCACATCCGCGCCCAGATCGGCCATCATTGCGGTGCAGTATGGCCCCGCCAGAACGCGGGTGAAATCAAGCACGCGCACCCCGCTGAGGGGTTGGGGCGTTTGGCTGTTGGGGGGCTGAGTGGGCATATGATCCTCCGGTGTTGATCGGTTGAGCATAGGCGCGGTCATGCTATAAGCAGAAATACAGATTACTGATAGAGCGATAAATGCAAGCTATACCCGTCAGCCTTCGCCAGATCGACTATGTCATTGCCGCCGCGGACACCGGCAGCACCGCCGCCGCCGCGCGGGTGTTGAACGTGTCGCAACCATCGGTGTCACTGGCGATTGCCAAGGTCGAGGAACACTTTGGCCGCCCGCTGTTTGCCCGCAGCGCAGGCCAAGGCATTGCCCCCACCGCGTTCGGGCTGCGCAAACTGGGCGCCTTGCGCAGCCTGCGCGCACAGGCGCAATCGGTGCTGGATCACAAAGACAGCGGGGCCGAGGTGCTGAACCTTGGCGTCTTTTCCACCCTTGGCCCACGCTATGCGCCCGCCTTGGTGGGCAGCTTTCAGAAAGTCGCGCCCGACGCCCGGATCGCACTGCACGAAGGCGATCTGGACCGCCTGACCCGCTGGCTGGAAAACGGTCGCATCGACCTCGCATTGATCTATGATTTCGGCCTGCCGTCGTCGCTTAAGATCACACCGCTGGCCGATGTGCGGCCCTATGGGCTGGTCGCGCGGGCGCACCCTTTGGCGGGGCGCGGGACGGTTGCGATGGCGGATTTGCTGACCGATCCGCTGATCCTGATGAACCTGCCGCACAGCCGCAATTACTTCCTGACGCTGGCGCAGATGAACGGCATCCGGCCGCGCATCGCGCATGAAACAAGCTCGGTCGAGATGTTGCGGGCGATGGTTGCCAACCGAATGGGTGTGGGGCTGGTTGCCACCGATATTGCGCAGGATACGGCCTGCGACGGTCAACCCGTCACGCGGCTGGAACTGTCAGACCCGCTTGTGCCGCATCGCATCGCGCTGGCCCGTGCGCCGCATCCGCATACCGCGCCGCTGGTGGCCGCGTTTCACGACCATGTGGCGCGCAGTTTTGACGCCTGACACATTATGTCTGGCCTTTTACGCCTTATGTCTATATCTTTCGGGCTCAATCCGCCGGGTTCACCCGATACCGCACGGTCGAAAGGCACAGCATGTCCATAACCTATCGCGAGGTGAAAGCCGATATCCTGCGCCAGATCACACAAGGCGAACTTGCCCCCGGCAGCTCGATGCCGAACGAGGTTGATCTGGCCGCAAGCTATGGCTGCGCGCGGGCGACTGTCAATCGGGCAATGCGCGAATTGGCGGATGACGGCATCATCGAACGCCGCCGCAAAGCTGGCACGCGGGTCAGGCTGAACCCGATCCGGCAGGTGCGGCTGAACATTCCGATCGTCGGGCAAGAGATCGAGGAACTGGGCGCGGCCTATCGCTATGCGTTGGTGCACGGTCAGGCCGAACCCGCCCCGAACTGGCTGCGCGCGCGTATGGCGTTGAAGCGTGACGACCGGGTGTTGCATCTGACCTGCATGCACTATGCCGATGGCGCGCCGTATCAGCACGAGGATCGCTGGATCAATCTAGGCGCTTTGCCCGAGGCTGAACAGCATGATTTCTCGGATATCGGTCCCAACGAATGGCTGGTGTCGACCGTGCCGTTTACCGATGCGCAGATCAGCTTTCACGCCGTTCAAGCCGACGCCACTATCGCGGATTATCTCGACTGCACCGAAGGCGATGCCCTGTTCCAGGCCGAGCGCATGACGTGGCTTGAGGGGCAGACGATCACTTTTGTGCAATTGACCTATCGCCGCGGCCACCGTATGACGATGCAATACTGACCGCGCGTGAAAAAGCCTGCGCGGAGTGCTCCGCACAGGCCATTAGTTACTTGCCCCAAGATGGGTAAACGCCCTGAATCAAAGGATTGCCGGCAGGTTCAAACCATTCTCGCGGGCGCAGTCTTTGGCGTCGTCATAGCCCGCATCGGCGTGGCGCATGACGCCCGTGGCCGGGTCGTTCCACAAGACACGCTCGATCCGGCGGTCTGCATCTTCAGTGCCGTCACAGCAGATCACCATGCCCGAGTGTTGACTGAAACCCATGCCGACGCCGCCACCATGGTGCAGTGAAACCCAGGTTGCGCCAGATGCGGTATTGAGCAGCGCGTTCAGTAGCGGCCAGTCCGACACCGCATCCGAGCCATCCAGCATCGCCTCGGTTTCGCGATTGGGCGATGCGACTGAGCCTGAGTCCAGATGGTCGCGTCCGATTACGATCGGGGCTTTCAATTCGCCATTGCGCACCATTTCGTTGAACGCCAGGCCCAGCTTGTGACGCACGCCCAGACCGACCCAGCAAATCCGCGCGGGCAGCCCCTGAAACGCGATCCGCTCGCGCGCCATATCCAGCCAGTTGTGCAGGTGGCTGTCCTCGGCCAGGATTTCCTTCACCTTGGCGTCGGTCTTGTAGATGTCTTCCGGGTCGCCCGAAAGGGCCGCCCAACGGAACGGGCCGATGCCACGGCAGAACAGCGGGCGGATATAGGCGGGCACGAAACCGGGGAAATCAAAGGCGTTCTCCAGCCCTTCTTCCAGCGCCATCTGGCGGATATTGTTGCCATAGTCCACGGTCGGAATACCGGCGGCGTGGAAATCGACCATCGCCTTGACCTGCACCTTCATCGAGGCCCGCGCGGCTTTTTCAACGGCTTTCGGATCGCTTTCGCGCTTTTCGCGCCATTCGGCCATCGTCCAGCCCTGCGGCAGATAGCCGTTGATGGGGTCATGGGCGCTGGTCTGGTCGGTGACGATATCGGGGCGGATGCCACGGCGGACAAGTTCGGGATACACATCGGCAGCGTTGGCTTGAAGGGCGACTGACTTGGCTTCGCCGGCCGCGGTCCAGCGGTCGATCATCGCAAGCGCTTCGTCCAGACTGTCGGTCTTTTCGTCCACGTAGCGGGTGCGGAGGCGGAAGTCGATGCTGTCGGGGTTGCATTCGACCGCCAGACAGCAGGCCCCGGCCATCACAGCCGCCAGCGGTTGCGCCCCGCCCATGCCACCCAGACCGCCGGTCAGGATCCACTTGCCCTTCAGGTCGCCACCGTAATGCTGACGCCCGGCTTCGACAAAGGTCTCATAGGTGCCCTGCACGATACCTTGCGAGCCGATATAGATCCAGGAACCTGCTGTCATCTGGCCATACATCGCCAGACCCTTCTTATCCAGCTCGTTAAAATGATCCCACGTCGCCCAATGCGGCACGAGGTTTGAGTTGGCGATCAGAACGCGCGGCGCATCCTTGTGCGTCGGGAACACCCCGACAGGCTTGCCTGATTGCACCAGAAGGGTCTGGTCTTCTTCCAGGTCCCGCAAGGTGGCGACGATCTTGTCGAAATCGTCCCATGTGCGCGCGGCGCGCCCAATGCCGCCATACACAACCAGCTCATGCGGGTTTTCGGCCACGTCGGGGTGCAGGTTGTTCATCAACATCCGCAGGGGCGCTTCGGTGGTCCAGTGCTTGGCCGTCATTTCGGTGCCGGTTGCGGGATAGATGTCGCGGGTGTTCTTGCGCGGATCGCTCATGATGTTCCTTTCAGATCAGGTGCCAGATCGGCCAGAGTTGTCAGAATGGTTTTCAAATACCCGCGCAGCCGCGCGGATTTTTCGGTGTCATAGGTCCAGGGCGCAGCCTCGTCCTTCAGATAGGTGCTTTGTGCCAGCTCCATCTGAATTGCGTGCAGCCCGTCCGCCGGTCGTCCGTAATGGCGCGTTGTCCAGCCGCCCTTGAAGCGGCCGTTGGTGACGCTGGAATAGCCCTCTGCCATCTCGCACAGGTTCTGAACAGCGGCTTCGATCTCTGGGGCGCAAGTGGTGCCCAGATTGGTGCCAATGTTGAAATCGGGGAGCGTGCCGTCGAACAGAAACGGGATGTGCGACCGGATCGAGTGGCAATCATACAGGATCGCAACCCCGTGCAGGTCACGCACCCGCTCAAGCTCGGCCTCAAGGGCTTCGTGATAGGGCGCATGGAAGGCTTGGCGACGGGCCTCGACCTCATCCTCGGTGGGGGGTGTGTTCCAGATATCCTGCCCGTCGAAATCGGTCAGCGGCACCAGCCCGGTGGTGTTCTGACCGGGATAGAGCGATACGCCCGATGGGTCGCGGTTGGCGTCGATCACGTAACGATGGAAGGTTGCGCGGACCGTGGTCGCGCCGGGCAGCAGCCCGTCATAAAGCGTGTGGATGTGCCAATCCGTGTCGTCCAGCCCCTGCCCCCGCGCGTTCAGCCGCGCCTTGATGTCGGCGGGCACGTGGGTGCCAGTATGGGGCAGGCCCAGCACGATGGGGCTGTCGCCCCGGTGGATTTCAACGGGGGTCATGGGTGAAGCTCCGGCATGTGGGTGTTTGTGGCGGCCACAATCGCGTTGGATGCGATCAGCGCTGCCGCTTTTTCCAAGTCAGGCGCAAGGTAACGGTCGTCGCCCAGCGTTTCGACCTGTTCGCGCACGGCGGCGATCACGGATGCCAGCGGCGCACTTGTCTCCAGCGGGGCGCGGAATTCGACACCCTGCGCGGCGCACAGAAGCTCGACGCCAAGGATACGTTCCAGATTGGCGACCATGCGCGACAGGCGCACCGCGCCGTGGGCGGCCATGCTGACGTGATCTTCCTGATTGGCCGAGGTGGGCGTTGAATCCGTCACGCAGGGGTTGGCCAGATGCTTGTTTTCGCTCATCAACGCGGCGGTGGTCACTTCGGCAATCATATAGCCCGAGTTCAGCCCCGGATTGGGCGTCAGGAACGGCGGCAGATCGTGGCTGAGCACCGGATCCACGATCAGGGCAATCCGGCGCTGCGCAATCGCGCCGATCTCGGCAATTGCCAGCGCGATCATGTCAGCGGCAAAGCCCACGGGTTCGGCGTGGAAGTTCCCGCCCGAGACAATCAGCCCGGCTTCGCTCAGCACCAGCGGGTTATCGGTGGCGGCGTTCGCCTCGATCTCTAACGTGCGCGCCGCCATGCGCAGCATGTCCATCGCAGCCCCCGTCACCTGCGGCTGGCAGCGGATGCAATAGGGGTCTTGCACGCGCGTATCGCCTTCGCGGTGACTTTCGCGAATGACCGAGCCATCCAGAAGCGCGCGCATGGTCGCGGCGGCTTCGATCTGGCCTGCATGGCCGCGTAAGCTGTGAATTTCGGGTTGCAACGGCGCGGTCGATCCCATGATCGCGTCCGTGGACATGGCCGATGTGACCAAAGCCGAGCACATCGCCCGCCACGCGCCAAACAGGCCGATCAGGGCATAGGCGGTGGTGAATTGCGTGCCGTTGATCAGGGCCAACCCCTCTTTCGCTCCCAGCACGATGGGGGTCAGGCCTGCGCGGCGCAACGCCTCGGCCCCCGGCAGAACCTTGCCTTCGAACGTCGCTTCGCCGTGGCCGATCATTGCCGCTGCCATATGCGCCAGCGGGGCCAGATCGCCGGACGCGCCGACCGATCCCTGCACCGGGATCACCGGCGTGACGCCCTGCGCCAGCATCCCTTCCAGCAGTTCGACCAGCTCCATCCGCACGCCGGACGCACCGCGCCCCAGCGACAGCAGTTTCAGCGCCATCATCAGGCGGGCGTGGGGTTCGGGGATCGCCTCGCCCACGCCGCAGCAATGGGACAGGATCAGGTTGCGTTGCAGGGTGGCAGTGTCGGACGGGTCAATCTTGACCGAGGCCAGTTTGCCAAAGCCGGTGTTCACGCCGTAAACCGCGTCCGTCCCATTGGCCGCGTCAGCAATCTGTGCCTGCGCCGCACGGATGCCGTCATGGCAGGCCGGATCAAGGCGCACGGCAAGCCCGTCGCGCCAGATCATTTCCAGATCGGCCAGAGTGGTGGCGCCGGGTGTCAGGGTCAGTGTGGTCATGCGATTTCTCCGGTGATACGAAACGCCAACGGATTGAAGCCGATGCGATAAGACAGTTCTGCCGGTTCGGCGATGTCCCAAACGGCTAGATCAGCCACCTGACCGGGCGCAATCGTGCCCAGATCCGTCAGCCCCAGCGCGGCGGCGGCGTGTTGCGTGACGCCGCGCAGCGCTTCTTCTGGTGTCATGCGAAACAGGGTGCAGCCCATGTTCATCGTCAGCAGGATCGAGTTCAGCGGAGAGGTGCCGGGATTCAAATCCGTCGCGAGCGCAATCGGCACCCCATGCTTGCGCAGAAGGTCAAGCGGGGGCTGCTGGGTTTCACGCAGGGTGTAGAACGCACCGGGCAGGATCACGGCCACGGTGCCAGCGTCCGCCATCGCGCGCACGCCGGGTTCGTCCAGATACTCGATATGGTCCGCCGACAACGCGCCATAGCTTGCCGCCAATTTCGCGCCGCCCAAATTGGACAGTTGTTCGGCGTGCAGTTTCACCGGCACGCCAAGGTCGCGGGCCACGTCAAACACGCGGGCGATCTGGGCGGGCTGAAAGGCGATGCCTTCGCAGAACCCGTCCACCGCATCCACCAGCCCTTCGGCGTGGGCGGCGCGCAGGGCGGGGATGCAGACCTCGTCAATATAGTCATCGTCACGACCGGCATATTCGGCGGGCGTGGCGTGGGCGCCAAGGAAGGTGGTCTTGACGCGGATGGGGCGCTGGTCGGCAATCATCCGTGCGACACGCAGCATCCGAAGCTCGGTCTCCGTGTCCAGACCATAGCCCGATTTGATTTCGATGGTCGTCACGCCTTCGGCGATCAGCACGTCAACGCGGCGCAAGGCCTGCGCCAGCAACTCGTCCTCGCTGGCCGCGCGGGTGGCCGTGACGGTCGACACGATGCCACCCCCGGCGCGCGCGACTTCTTCATAGCTGGCCCCGTTCAGGCGCATTTCGAATTCGACCGCGCGGTCGCCGCCATGCACGATATGGGTGTGACAGTCGATCAGGCCGGGTGTCACCACGCGCCCGCCCAGCGACCGTTGATCCAGTCCGGCAAAATCTGCTGGCACGTCTGTCTGAGGCCCGACCCAAGCGATTTTGCCATCCTGAATGGCGATCGCTGCGTCGCGGATCATCCCATAGGGCGCATCGCCATGCGCCATGGTTGCTACGTGCAGATCGGTCAAAAGCTGGAGCATCGCCGTCATAAGATCGGTCCTTTTCGCGAAGTTTCGCCTTTTCTGGTATAATTTTATGTGCAATATGTCTATACATAAAATGAAATACACAGGATAAAGACCATGATCCACGCCCGTCAGGCCTTGCTCGCGTCCGGTTGGGCGCAGGATGTTCGCATCACCCTTAAAGATGGCCGCATTGATCAGATCGCGCCCAATACGGCTGCCCAGACGGGGGACGTGCGCGTTGATACGCTGCTGCCCGCCTTGGGCAACCTGCACTCGCACACGTTCCAGCGCGCGATGGCGGGCATGACCGAGCTGCGCAAGGCCGGGCGCGACAGTTTCTGGACATGGCGCAAGCTGATGTATCGCTTCATGGACCGCCTGACCCCGGAGCAGATCGAGGCCATCGCCGCGCTTGTTTTCGTCGAAATGCAGGAGGCCGGGTATGCCAGCGTGGGCGAGTTTCACTATGTCCACCACCAGCGCGGCGGCGCGCCCTATGATGCGCTGGCCGAATTGTCGCTGCGGGTGATGGCGGCGGCGGGCGAGACCGGCATCGGGCTGACCCATCTGCCGGTGCTGTATACCTATGGCGGGGCGGGCAAGGTGGCGCTGGCCGAAGGGCAGATGCGCTTTGGCAATGATGTCGACCGCTTTGCCGATCTGGTGCAAAGGGCGCGTGCGGGGCTTTCCGCCCTGCCCGATGACGCCCGCGTGGGCATCGCGCCGCATTCGTTGCGCGCCACATCCCCCGACGATCTGGCCCGTGCGCTGGCGGATCATCAGGGCGGGCCGGTGCATATCCACATTTCGGAACAGCCCAAGGAAGTCGAGGACATCCAGAATTGGCTGGGCGCATGTCCTGTCGAGTGGCTTTTGGCCAATGCCCCCGTCGACGCGGGCTGGTGCCTGATCCACGCCACCCACATGACCGAGGGCGAGACCCGCGCGATGGCAGCCTCCGGCGCGGTCGCGGGCCTGTGCCCCATTACAGAAGCGAACCTTGGCGATGGCCCCTTCAACGGCCCCACCTTCCTTGAGGCTGGCGGCGCGTTCGGCGTCGGGTCGGACAGCAACGTCAATATCTCGCTGACTGAAGAACTGCGCACGCTGGAATATTCCCAACGTCTGCGCGACGTGGCACGCAACGTGATGGTAGTCGGCGAAGGCTCGGTCGGGGCAACGCTTTACACAGGTGCGGCCCGCGGCGGCGCGCAGGCTTTGGGCCGCAACGCGGGCGAGATTGCGCCGGGGCGTCTGGCAGATTTGGTCGCCATCGACAGCACTGACCCCACATTGTGCGCCCTGACACCTGACCAGATCCTTGACGGTCTGTGTTTCGCGGCGAAAGACACCGTCATCACTGACCTGTGGTCTGCCGGGCGGCACAATGTGACTGGCGGGCGGCACATCGCGCGCGACGCGGTGGTCGCGCGGTATCGCAGTGCGGTCGCGGACCTGCTCGCCTCGCTTTAGTCTTTAGGGCGCAGGGTGATGGTCAGTGCGACCGCATCCTGCGCCAGATCGAAACGCAACGGCGCGTCGGTGCGGATCGCCGTGTCGCCCACGTCCAAAGCCTTGCCTTCCACCGACGCGGTGCCCGCGATCACATGCAGCACACAGGTCTGCCCGGCTTGCCCGACCTTATACGTGCCAGCATCGCGCAGGGTCTGCGCATCGCCTTCGCACCGCGCGGTGTCGAACATCAGGTTGAAATCACGGATCGGGCCTTGGGTCAGCGTGGCCGTGACGGGTGCCCCTCCGTCGAACCGCACGGGCTGCGCATAACCCGCCTGCAGATCGCCATCCGGCCCATGCAGCACCATGCCATCGCCCTGAATGACCGTCAGGATACGCGTCAGGCCCGGAAAGATGGAAAAAGCCCCGTCGCCATCCACATCCGCCATGCTCAGCCGCCACAAAGTGCCCGTTTTATCCTGTTCTTTGGCGATATTGCGTGTGATCCCGCCACCGTTTTTCCAAGGTGTTTCCACCAAGTCGCATTGCCGAAAAATCATGATCTCTCTACGCAAAACTCGCTTAAGCGCCTCATTTTTAATACTCTCACGCCGACAGAACCACTTCACGACGAGTCCCATTTTACTATTGAGGACGCTCTTGATCCTCACCAAGCGAATCCCAATCCGTCTGCAAGCTTCAGGGAAATATCGGTTGGATGCAAGAAAGACACAGCCATTGACTGGAGGCCAATACCATCGACGTTAAGCCGGCAAACGATTGGCGACGTCAGCCTTTGCGTTTCTGATCATCTAGGCCATTCAGTGAATACCCTACCAAGGGCAGCTGGAGGGCGGCCAGAAAGCGGGGCCATCGTAGCTTCGGCCCGCTCCTCCCAAGTTTTGATGCCATCGAGATGGCGCACCGCGCTCTGTATCGGGCGTCCCCCTGCCCCTCCCATAGCGAGCGGTGCAAATACGGCTCCTCTTCCATCCTCAGCGGCGATCCGACCGGGGGTGACAGCGGCCTCACTCAGGTCACCGACACACCAGTTCAGGTCCGTAGCCTCCACCAAAGCAAGCCGGTGCCGCCAGCTCCCCCCGCATCCGGTCGTCCAAGACCCCGAACTACCCAGCCACGCGAGCCAGATGTGCCGCACAACTTGCTTCTGCCCGCGTCCAGTCTGCCATGGTCGCCCCTTCGGACGGGGCGGCAGATAATCCGGCTCCGCTTCGGGCGGGCTTGCAGAAACCACAAAACCTAATCTGACGTCTCCTCCTCGGGTGCGGCAAGGGGGTCATCGCAATCGTCAAGGTAGCTGGGGCTTTGGGGATCTATATAACCAAATAACGCTGATTGTGCGTGACCCAAGCGGTTTTCCGGGCCATGCCTGCGCCTTTTACTCAGTGCGGGCGCGTGCCCGCCGACCAACCTTTTCCAATCGCGCGCAGCCCAAGTGTCGCGTTGCCCTTAAATCTGAGACGCGACGCGTTAGGCGACAATTTTTGCCCTTAATTGCGAGATTCGGCTGTCATGGGGCCTGCGCTTCTCGCGCGCCTTTGCGCGATGTGATCAACCGCGGCAAGCAGACGTGGCTCCTTATCGAAGGCGCGCAAGAGAGCAACCCTTGCATAGTCGTCGATGCCGGAGCTGACGATGGCTGCTTTAGCCAAGGGACGAGATCGCGCGGCAGCGATTGCGGCGAGGCAGAACAGCCTAACTTCCGATCTGGGGTTCTGTAGAGCGAACGACGGATCCCCGCGGAAGGTCTTAAGCGACATGGCAAAGGTGACTGCGCGCATTGCGCGCCGAAGTTGCTTGGGGCCACGTGATCGCGCGGCGTGTTCCAGCATCCCTGCCCCGCAGCGCGCTCGGTATATCAGTTTTTCGGATATTTGTTCCTCTCCGGGTTGGCCAAGAGTCTGCACAAGTCTCGTCCGGCAAACCTGACAGTCAAATGCCCAAGCCCGCCTCCAATGCCTGAGCAAAAGACCCTCTCTGGAGCATTGCAGGCAATGCTGGAATGGCATCTGAGCCGTCAGCGAGGCTTCTCGTGGCGTCATTGCCGGAAAGGTCAAAGATCGCACAACATCTGGGTCGACCCGTGCGGCGTTGGCAATCTTCTCCACCGCAACCGCGTCGACGCTGAAGTCCAAGGCGGTGCCATGCGCGATATCGATTTTCAGATGAGCCAGCAGTTCCGCGTCATCGCAGTAGTTGGCCGCAGCCAGCCGAGACAACCAACTTGATAACAACTCGTCTGGGATCGGCGCGACAGTCTTCGGCAGCGGGTGCGGCTTCACACCCCGGACTTCTCGAGCCGCCGATTGGCGTTCGCATGGCGCGACCAAACCGGCGTCCATTTTGCGATTGCGTCATCGGTGATGCATTCATTACCTGTGACAATGGCGTAGATGGAAAGATCCTTGATCAGGGCGAAGATGCGCGAGGTCACCCCGCCGGTCAGCGCAAGTATCTGCTTTAGTGACTTGACCTTCAGATTGGATTTCTTCTCGAGGGGCATTGCCGCGATGAGTGTCTGGATCATGTCCGAGAACTCGGCGTCGTCGCGCCAGTTTGGCAGGTGATGTTCGTCCAGCCGCCTGGCAAGCTGGATATCACCACGGATGGCATCGACGGCCTCGCTGACCCCCAAGCAGACCAGTGACACTTCGAGTTCATTGCTGAGATACCGCAGAACATTGAGAAAGCGGCGCTGTTCGCGGTGGGTCCCGGCCAAGAGGTTGTGGACCTCGTCGATCATGATCATCCGCAGGCCAAGGTCGCGCAAAAGCGCGACGACACGGACTTCGAGGGAGGCCACATTTTGAGCGCGCGCGCTCAGTGCCGTGGCCGGTGCCCCGACGGTCGCAAGGATGTGCAGATAGAACCGCCGTTCGTCGGGAGCTGGCGGCGCTTGTAGCAGCAACAGCGGCGTTCGCGTAATTCCCGATGCTGGGTCATATTCCGGTGCGTATTTGCGCGACAGGTTTCGGGCGATCATCGTCTTGCCGATCCCGGAGGCACCATGCACAAGAAGCCCAGGCATACGGGTTTGTCGTGGCGCTTCGATCATGACCTGCAAGCGGTCCAACACCTGTTCCGCCCGTGGAAAGCCGATCCAGATATCCGATTGAATGAGGACGATCCGGCCGTCTTCTTCAGTTGTCCCTGCCCTCAATTCACCATCTCTCCACCTTGAACAATGGGCGCGATGTATCACCCGTATCGATCGCGCGCAGCCCTTCGGTTGTCGAGATGGCCGAGTTGGCGCCCTCCAATGTCCCTTTTCTTTCACGGGATCGGCGTTCGGCCCTCGTCAGGCTCAGGCTTTCAGACTCGATTTGGCGTTGCTGTCGGATCAGCTCAGCCAGGACCAGCTCATTGGATCCGGACTTGCCAACGGCACGGGCATTCCTCATGGCTTCGCGATATTCCCAGAGCGACACAGGCGGAATTTCCAGGTTTCGGTACCGAGCTTCGACGTATCGGTCATTATCCAGTTCGACCCAGATCACCGAGAGGTCGCGAGGGTCGTAGCGGACGACCACCTTTCCATCCCCGCGCCCGATGTGGCCTGCAAGCGCATCGGACCAGTACCGTATCTGGAACAGATGGATGCCGTCACGCCTGACCTTGCGCAGTTCACTTGGCAGAAAGCTCACCCGAAAGGCTTCAATCTCGAAGGGGATATCGCCCATCATTTGCTCTGAGAGCGCCTCCCATTTGGCAACGGGCGTGCAGCCAAGACTTGAATGAATGCTGTTGTTGTAGCGGCAGATTTCCAGAGCAAACCAGCGATCGAAGTCGCTTAAGGTCATCGTGGCCATGCCCTCGGCGTCATAGTCGCCCTTGGCCACGACCGAGGATTGCGTTGTTCCAGGCAACAGGTGCACGGCCCCCATCATCGTGCCGATCAATCGTTCGATGTGCCCTCCGAAATGAGGACTGCCTGGCGGCCGATAGACCAGATCGATCCCCCATTCCGCACATGCCGACCGAAAGGCATGCGACCGGAAATCGCGCCCGTTATCGACGTGGATGCTATGTGGTTTACCCTGCGCGGGCCAAGGAACATTGCACACCAATTCCGCCAGAAGTTCCGCCTTGGGGGCCACAGCCTGTGTCAGGCAAAGCGCCACCGACAGACGCGAAGGTGCCTCGAGAGAGGTGTAATATCCGGTCACCATCCGCGTTGCGACGTCGATCGCCAGCGTGACCCACGGTCGGCCAATTGGTTGGCGCTCAAAACTGTCAACAAGAATGATGTCGGCAGGTGTATGGTCGATTTGCACGACCTCCAGTGGCTGACTGGCCTTGTTCTCGCCTGTGAAGGCCGCAAATTTTTGGCGGGCGGCCTTTGCCCCCTCTCGTGCCTTTGCAACTTCGCGGGCATCCATTGCATCCAGACGACGCTGAACCGTCCGCCGTGTCGGCGGTTGCAAGCCCTGCTGCCAGCACGCGCTGCGGATCTCAGTCACGACGCGCGAGAGGCTCGAACGCTCCCGGCGCAAGAAATATCGGCGAAGATGCTCTTCGATCACCGATTCAACTTTGCCGGATATCAAAGTTGTACCGGCCGGACGACCCCGTTTCCGCGGAGCCAGTGCGCTGGTGCGCCCACCCTCTTCCGCCAGCCGCTTTATCCAACGCCAGACCGTCGCCCTGCTGACACCAAGCTCCCAAACGGCGTCATTGATGCCGCTTTCCAGACTGCCAGCCCCATTGAGATATGCCTGAACAAGCGGACGTAGCACGGCGGCCCTGCGCGACTCTTCAGCACCAACTGCAACGGAGGCTTCGCCATCATCATCCATCGATATTTGCCGCACATGTCTGTGAACCCTGTCTCAGGTTTAAGGGCAAGAATATCGGAATTAAAGGCAAAATCTCATATTTAGGGGCAAAGGACAGCCGTTGATTTCGTTGGATTTCTCATCTCATAATTAAGGGCTACGCGACAGCAGCACGCTCGCCGATTGGGTTGGCACCGCCGCCTTCCACCTTGGCCCGGTGGTCGACAGGCTGGCCGAGTACCTGAAGACATCGACCAAACTCTTCATGGACGAGACCACCGCCCCGGTGCTGGATCCGGGACGAGGCCGGACCAAGACCGGGTATCTCTGGGCGTTGGCCCGCGATGACCGGAGATGGGGCGGCGAGGACCCGCCCGGCGTGGTCTTCACCTATGCCCCGGGCCGCGCCGGGGAAAATGCAGAGAAAATCCTGCAGGGCTTCGACGGCATCCTGCAGCTCGACGGCTATAGTGGCTACAACCGGTTGACGCGTCCCTCCCGCAAGGGCGGCGATCCAATTCGCGTGGCGCATTGTTGGGCCCATGCCCGCAGGAAGCTCAAGGAAGTGTTCGACCGAGACGGCTCGGAGATCGCCGCTGAAGGCCTGCGCCGCATCGCTGAGTTCTACCGTATCGAAACCGAGATCCGCGGCATGGGCCCCGGACAGCGGCTGTCGGCACGGCAGGCCCGCACTGCGCCGCTGATCGCCGGGTTTGGAGAATGGCTGCAAAGCCAGCGCCTGCGCATCTCGGCCAAGTCACGCCTCGGCGAGAAGCTGATCTACATCCATCGCCAATGGGACGGGCTGCAGACCTTCCTGCATGACGGCCGCGTCGAGATCGACTCCAATGCCGTCGAGAATCTGATCCGCCCTATCGCCCTGACGAGAAAGAACGCGCTCTTCGCCGGTCATGACGAAGGCGGCCGAGCCTGGGGCCGCATCGCTTCACTCATCGCCACCGCGAAGGTTAACGACGTCGAGCCCTTCGCTTACCTCAAAGCCACCCTTGAAGCCATCGCTGCCGGCCATCCCGCCAGCCGGATCGACGAACTCCTTCCTTGGAACTTCGAGCCGTCAAGCTGATCCTGGGTGAGGCGGGGGCAACGCTTACGGACAGTTTAGGCTGAATTGATAAGAGAGGGTTTCTGGCACATCGTAACCACCAAGGAGTGGAGATGAGACAGAAACCCGGAACCAAGCAGAGCCACGGCGAGAAGGTCGTAAAGGACATCCGCCGTGCGACCATCTTCGAGATGAACGTGGAAAGCTACAGACGGCGGACGGCGATGGAGGCGAAACGGAAGAGAGGAAGGCCTGCCGCTTACGCGACAATCAAAAATACACCGCTGATTGACGCGGAGCGATAAACAGCTGCAGAAGAAATTCTTGCCAGCGACAATCACGGTGATATCGTCTCCGATGCCGCGACATAGAATCTCATCCTGTTTGTCGCCAGCGTCTCACCCAGATTGTCGCGCTATAGTTCCTGCGATCACTCATGTGGGAGAACAGGGTAATCGATGTATCCCTCGGCCCCGCCGCCATATGCGGTCGCGCCGTCAAGTGCGTTGAGGGGTGCGTTCTGCTGTAGCCGGGCCACCAGGTCCGGGTTGGCAATATAGGGACGACCAAAGGCGATTAGATCGGCGGCGTCACTGCGGCGCGCCGCAATTGCAAGGTCTCTGTCATAGCCATTGTTGGCGATGTAGTTCCCGTTGAAACGCTGCCGCAAGATATTCAGATCAAATCCACCCTCGACGGCTCGTGCTCCGCCCGTCACACCTTCCACAACGTGGAGATAAGCCAGATCAATATCATTCAACTGATCGACAAGTGCGGTGAACACGGGTGCAGGATTGCTGTCCGTAAGGCCATTGGCAGTGCTGATTGGGGATATCCGAAGACCTGTGCGGCCATCATCGCAGATGGCCGCGACAGCTTTCGTGACCTCAAGTGTCAGCCGAATGCGGTTCTCGACCGACCCACCATAGGCATCGGTACGCTGGTTGGCCCCGTCACGCATGAACTGATCGAGTAAGTATCCGTTCGCGGCGTGAATCTCGACGCCATCAAACCCTGCGGCAAGAGCGTTGTGCGTCGCTTGCGCGTAATCTGCGACAATCCCCGGCAACTCCTCCAGGGCCAGCGCCCGCGGTGTGAGTGCTGGTTTCTTTCCATCCGGAGTGAACGCATCCACTTCAGGGCGAACAGCGGAGGGAGCGACAGGCAATATCCCACCGGCCTGCACATCCGGGTGGGACACCCTGCCGACATGCCACAGCTGAGCAAAGATGCGGCCACCCTTGTCATGGACACCGGCCGTGACGGGGCACCAGCTTTCGATTTGCTCGTCGGTCCAGATCCCGGGAGTAAAGGCGTACCCTGTGGCCTGCGGCGAAATGTTCACGCCTTCACTGATGATCAGGCCTGCCGATGCGCGTTGGGCGTAATATTCCTGCATCATTGGGGTGGCGATGTTTTCGGGGGACCGCGCGCGGGTTAGGGGGGCCATTACGATGCGGTTTGACAGCGTATAAGGTCCGACAACGACGGGGGAAAAGAGATCAGTTTCAGGGATGGTTGACATAATAACTCCTCGTCTCCTGGCTGGCAGGAGAGTGAATTTGGGACAAAGGGGTGGGCCGGTTGCTTTGGGCGTGTCGGATGTGGCCAACGCCTGATCCGGTCGTTTTGGGGGCGAATTTGTGGCGGCGGCGCAGGGCTTAGGTTAAAGGCGCTGCGCTGCCGATCGAACTTGCAATGCAGGGTTTCCGATCTACAGATTGGTCATCTGCATCCCTTGTTCCGTGTAACGGCCGCCAGCGGCAGCGCCGCGTGAGAACAAGGTGTCGAGGCGGGTGAGAATGTCCTCGGTTAGTGTGACATCGGCGGCCCCAATATTGTCTTCAAGATAGGTGCGCCGCTTGGTGCCCGGGATCGGAACAATATGATCGCCTTGGGCCAAGACCCATGCGAGCGCCAGTTGCGCAGGCGAGCATCCGGCGCTGTCGGCGATGGCACGGTATTGCTCCAGCAAGTTCAGATTCTGATCCAGATTTCCATCGGCAAAGCGCGGCTGGGTGTGCCGGAAATCATCATCAGCCAGGTCGCTTAGTGTGGTGACCTTGCCGGTCAGAAAGCCGCGCCCAAGCGGGCTGTAGGGTACAAAAGCCGTACCCAATTCGGCGCACGTGGCCAGCATCTCTGCCTCTGGGTCTCGCGACCACAGCGAATACTCTGTCTGAACCGCAGCAACCGGGTGCACCGCATTTGCCCGACGCAAAGTTTGTGCGGAGATTTCGCTTAACCCGATCCCCCTGATCTTACCTTCTTTGATAAGATCGGCCATCGCTCCGACCGTGTCCTCGATCGGGGTCACCCCATCAAGGCGATGCGCGTAATAGAGGTCGATCTGATCAATCCCCAGACGTTTCAGCGACGCCTCGACCGCCTGTTTCATGTAGGCCGGGCTGCTGTCGATGTGTCGTACGGCCGGATCGTCGGATCGGATGATTGCGAACTTGGTCGCCAGCGTGACGTTGTCCCGGTTTTGCCGGACGAAATCCGACAACAAGGTTTCATTCGCGCCGATACCGTAGGTATCGGCGGTATCGTAGAACGTGACACCCAATTCAAGCGCACGGTCCAGCGTTTCATAGGATTGATCGCGGTTGGTCGGGCCGTAGAATTCGGACATGCCCATGCAGCCAAGCCCAATGGCTGATACGGATCCCAGTCCGCCACCCAGATTACGCGTTTTCATGTGTTTTCTCCTTGAATTAGGGTTGTGTGCAACGAGGATCAGCGGCCTGAAAAGCAGCAATCTCTTCGTCGTCGATAGACAGTGGCTCGCAGCCGTGCTCTTTCTCGCAAACAAAATCGTACTCAAAGCCAGCGGCGTGACAGCTCAGGCACTCACGCCCCTCAAAGTTGACCGCGTGGTCGCCCCGGCTGGTAATCGTCGTGCTCTCCGCCGTCACGTCGAGGGCAAGAAATTCCCAGCCATTGCTGTCCGGGTAGTCTGCGCTCGAGTGTTTGATCATCGCTTCAAACGGGACAAGCTGCATCACCGTGCCGACCGGGTATTCGATATCAGGCACGCGGTCGGTAAAAATACGGATGGCTTCCTTGAGCTTTTCCGGGTCGGAATGGAACAGGAAGGTGTTGCGCACTTTGGGGAAATCATAAATGCAGCCAAACATCTCCGAGGTGGCCTCAATCTCATTATTGGCTTGGGCTGAGATTTCGGCCTGGATTGGGAGAGCAACGAATGATGCGACAAGCAAGGCCGCAGCGGTCACCAGTATGGCGTTAAATCGACTACATAGACTTAGTATTTTCATGTGTCTTTCCCTTGGATTAGAGTTGTACGAAGCGGATAGCCGTGTCGCGGGAAATGCACGGCAACCGTTCCCACCTGTGGCGTGTCCCGATGCAGAATGATGCGGGTGTCGTCGATATGGGCCAGCGTACCGTCGATGACTTCCGTGCCAAATTCATCGACCAGAACCTGTACCGGCGCGCCTATCGCGGGATGTGCAGCTCCCGTTTCTGGAAGGGGGGCGGGGGGCGCCGAAAGCGCGATGTTGATCGCTTCAGCAGGCGCCAATTCGGTTCGTGTGCCGTGACCGAACTCCGCAATGCGCGCCATCCATGCCGACAATGCCGGGAACAGCGATAGACCGCTGCCGCTGGCGGCTGTGTCAGCTTTGGCAAAAAACCAAACCACATGATAGAGTGCCAGATCAGTCAGCGCGGGCGTGTCCCCGGCAAAGAAATCGGCACCGCCCAGCAGGTTCTCAAGCCAACCAAGCCCTGTTGTAATTTGGCCGCGATGATAGCCGACATCCGCTTTCAGGCCGTCCAGATCAATCTTGTGATCCCAAAACGCCTCGCGGTCATGGATCAGGGCTGGGGGAACGGCATCAGCGCGCAGACCCATGCTGTAACGAACCACTTGCCAGAACAAAATGCGGTCCGCCCAATTGTCGAGCAACGGGGTTGCTGTGCCCACAGTGTTCGGGGCAAGGGCGCGCGCCGGAAACCGCTGGTCAAGCTCGGCGGCGATCAGGGCGGAATCACAGTAGATATCCGCCCCGATCTGAAGCACTGGGGCCCGCCTGTAGCCACCCGTCAAGGCCAGCAGATCAGCCTTTGGCGCAATAGGAGGCACGATGACCGATGACCATGACAGCCCCTTGAAGCCCATCAAAGTTCTGATTTTTTCGGAATAGGGAGAGGCTTCATAGTGGTGCAGGATCAGGTCGACCATCGTTTTTCTCCTACTTCAGCAGCCCGAGGATATCTTGCGCGGCGGCGGCGGATGAGGCGGGGTTCTGGCCGGTGACCAGTTTTCCGTCACGCAGCACGAAACTGGCCCAATCCGCCCCTTTTTCATACTGGCCACCATTGGCCTTCAGCATGTCTTCCACCAAGAACGGCACAACATCGGTAAGGCCGACGGCCTCTTCTTCGGTGTTGGTAAAACCCGTCACCCGGCGACCAGACACCAGCGGTTTGCCGTCCGCACCTTGGGTGTGGCGGAACACGGCTGGGGCGTGGCAAACTGCGCCTACAGGCAAATCGGCGGCGGCGAAGGCCTCGATCAGGCGTTTGCTGTCCGCGCTTTCGGCCAGATCCCACAAAGGGCCGTGGCCGCCCGGATAGAAGATGGCGTCGAACCCGTCTTCGGTTACATCCGAAAGCTTCAGCGTCGTCGCAAGATGCTTTTGCGTCTCTGGATCGTCTTTGAACCGACGGGTGTCGTTGGTCTGTGCGTCAGCGTTGTCGCTGGACGGATCAATCGGCGGCTGTCCCCCTTTGGGCGAGGCCAGCATAATATCTGCTCCGGCGTCCTTGAAGACGTAATAGGGGGCCGCAAACTCCTCCAGCCAGAAGCCAGTTTTCTTGCCTGTGTCCCCGAGTGTGTCGTGGGATGTCAGTACCATCAGAATTTTCATGTTATTTTCCTATTTTTTCTGGCCGACGCGGATCACGCGCTTGCCAAAGTTTTCGCCATTCAGCAGGCCAATGAAGGCTTCGAGCGCATTTTCCAAACCGTCGATGATCTCTTCGCGGTACTTGATTTGGCCGCTTTCGATCCACGCCCCCATGTCTTTGGCAAAATCCGGGTAGAGGTGGCCGAAGTCGTCAAAGATGATGAAGCCCTGCACCTTGATCTTCTTGCGCAGGATTTGACCCATAAGCCAATTCATCCGGTCCGGTCCTTTGGGCAAGTCAGTCGCATTATACTGAGAGATCAATCCGCAGACCGGCACCCGTGAGTTTGGATTCAACAGCGGGATGACCCCGTCGAGGACCTTGCCGCCGACATTTTCGAAATAGACATCAATGCCATCGGGACAGGCCTTTGCAAGCTGTTCGGCAAAGTCATCTGCCTTGTGATCGATACAGGCGTCAAAACCCAACTCATTGACCGCATGGGCGCATTTTTCTGGCCCGCCCGCGATGCCGACCACGCGGCAGCCAAGGATCTTGCCGATCTGGCCCACAGTGGCCCCGACCGGGCCGGTTGCGGCCGCCACGGCGATGGTTTCGCCCGGCTTTGGCGCGCCAATTTGCGTCAGACCCGCCCAAGCGGTAAATCCGGGCATACCCATGATACCGAGCGCCCAAGACGGGTGTGCAGGCGAGGTGCCCAGATTGGTGGTCCGCGTGCCATCCGACAGCGCATAATCCTGCCAGCCATTGAAGCTGAGCACCCAGTCGCCCGGCGCAAAGCCATCAACCTTTGAGGTGACGACCTGAGCCACTGTGCCGCCCTCCATCACGCCATCAATTTCCACTGGCGCGGCGTAAGATGGCGCATCGCTCATGCGCCCCCGCATATAAGGGTCCAGCGACAGATATTCGGTGCGCAGAAGCATCTGCCCAGCACCGGGGGAGGGGACGTCCCCTTCGACCAAGCGAAGCGTGTCCTTGGTCGGTTCGCCTTTGGGGCGTTCCGCCAACACAAGCTGGCGGTTTACTGTTTCAGTCTGTGCCATGGTCATCATCTCCTACAAGGCTGTTTCAAGAATGCGGCGGGCATCTTCGGGGGTGATGGCATTTTGTTCGCCAAGGGCGGTCATGCCGTGATCCTTCAAGGCGGCGACGATAAGATCAATTTCAGGTGCAGCAATTGCGTAATCGCCGAGTCGGGTTTTGATACCCATCTGTTCAAAGAACCTGCGTGTTGCCTTGATCACGGCATCAATCCGCGCATCATCAGATCCCTCACGGATGTCCCAAACATTAGCAGCATATTGCAGCAGTTTCTCGCGTTTGGGGCCACGTTGGTCGCTCATCAGTGACGGCAACACGACAGCCAGTGTGCGGGCGTGGTCGGTGTCATTGAGCGCAGTAATCTCATGTCCGATCATATGGCTTGCCCAGTCCTGCGGGACACCTGCGCCGATCAGGCCATTCAGTGCCAGTGTTGCCGTCCACATCAGGTTGGCGCGAACGTCATAGTCCTCCGGCGTCTCAAGGGCTTTGGGCCCAAGCTCGATCAGGGTGCGTAGCAGGGTTTCGGCAAAACCGTCCTGAACGCGCGCGGCGGATGGATAGGTCAGATATTGTTCGATGATGTGAACAAACGCGTCGGCCACGCCGTTCGCGATTTGACGGGGCGGCAGCGTGTAAGTGACCTCGGGGTCCAGCACCGAGAAAACCGGGTAGCAATGTGGGCTACCAAACGGAAGCTTAGCGCCCTTCTCGGGATTGGTGATCACAGCGCCAGAGTTCATCTCCGAACCGGTGGCGGGCAAGGTCAACACGGTGCCAAAGGGCAGCGCTTGCGTGATGACCGACCCGCGAGATGTCAGGATGTCCCAGGCGTCGCCATCATATTTGGCCGCCGCCGCGATAAATTTGGTGGCGTCAATAACGGAGCCACCGCCGACAGCCAACAGGAAGGTGATCCCTTCTTGGCCAATCACGTCGACAGCCTTCAGCGCAGTGGCAAAGCGCGGATTGGGCTCAATACCGCCAAATTCGACCAAGGTCCGGCCCGCAAGTGCCGCACGCACCTGACCAAGGACGCCTGTTTTCTCCGCGCTGCCTCCACCATAAAGGATCAGCACCTTTGCGTCAGCCGGAACCTGATCCTTCAGGTCCGCGATACGACCCTTTCCAAACAGGATATGTGTCGGATTGCGAAAGTCAAAATTGTTCATGGGCTCAGTTTCCTTCAGTTTCAATGTGCAGGCGCACGTCAACGTTTCCGCGTGTGGCGTTGGAGTATGGGCAGACCTGGTGCGTCGCTTCGACAAGTCTTTCAGCATCCTCGCGGGTCATGCCCGGCAGATGTGCGGTAATGTCGAGATCAAGTCCGTATCCGCCCTCGGGGCGTTGGCCGATGCCCACCTCAACCGACGTTGATGCCACTTTGGCATCCAGTTTGAGTTGTTTTGCGGTCATTTCCATCGCGCTATCAAAACAGGCCGCATAGCCAAGCGCGAACAACTGCTCGGGGTTCACCCCCGCCTCGCGGCTGTCCGGGCGGACCATCTGGACTGAAAAGCTGCCGTCGTTGAGCGCGGCGGTGCCCGAGCGTCCTCCGGTTGCCGTTGCAGTGGTTGTGTAGAAGATTTTCATGAGCTTCCTTTCGCGAATAGACTGGTCGTCTATCGATGTGTCAAAATTTTTAGGGTTATGGTCCTGGAACGAGCACCTTTGTGGCATTCATAGCGGAATTGAGCGGGGCTTCACTGTGCGAGAGGCTCGCGACGAGGCTAGCTCCAAGCCACATGTGGTAGATCATTTCTGCCGTGGAGCGGGGGTCTTCAAGCGCGGCGATCGTGCCATCGTTCGTTCCCTGTTCAAGGGTCTCCGTCAGGCGCGCGACGATTTCGGACACACTTTTCTGCAAGATATTGCTCATGTTCTCCGAGAGGTCAGCAACCTCTGCGGACAGTTTGACGACCAAGCACCGGTCTTCGAGGTTGGGGCTGATCTGTTTTTTCCGCCACTCTTCGAAATAGGTCAGAAACCGAGACCGTGAATCCATGTCCGGATGCGCAAGCGACGCGTTCAGGCGTGTGCCATACTCCGTCATAAAATCATTCAACAGCGCACAGCCATAAGCTTCCTTGGAGGCGAAATAGTGATAGAACGACCCCTTCGGAACGCCGGCCTCTTTCAAGAGCGCACTCAGGCCGACACCTGTGTAGCCCTGCTTGGCTGTCAGGCGGCGTCCTGTGGTCAATATCTGTGAGCGGGTGTCGTTTTTCTGTTCCATGATCCCAGATATAGTCTCATTAGACCGGTCGTCTATGGGTGGCGTAGCTTTTTCTAATCACAGGGCTGTGAGCGGCGCTGTGAAACGGAGCGGGAAAGGCGCTAGCCAGCATGCACACCAGTTAGCAGCTTTGACATCCAGCCCAGAAAAACAAGCAATGCATACGCAAATCGATGCGGCACGCCCTTAGTTTGCGTTCAGCACTGCTTCCAGCAAACCAGGAAAGCGACGGTCAAGCGCATCTCTTCGCAGTGAAAGCAGGCGACCCCGCCCCTTGGGGATATTCCGGATCACACCTGCTTCGCGCAACACTTTGAACAGGTGCGACTTGGTGGATTTCGCCACTTCCGGATCCATTAAATTGCAGTTTGCCATTTCGACCGGGCCGTCGCGGAGCTGACGCACGATGTCCAACCGGCCCGGATCGCTGAGTGCGAACAAGACTTGCGTCAGTTGCAGCTCCTGTTCCTGCGGGTGCGCAAGATCGGGGCTGACAGTGTCGGGTAAGATACTCATGGTTCGAATATACTTGAACCTTCCGCAGGAAGAAACTAGAGAAAGGTTCGATAAACTTCGAACCCTTATGAAGGACTGCATTCCAAAATGACTACGATTGTGATGTCACCCAAGGCTAGAGAGCGCGCTGGTTTCGCAATCGTGCTTACTGGAAGCGCTCTGATGATGGCGAGCGCGAGCGCGCCGTCCCCCTTTTATCCGCTACTGCAGCAGCAACTTGGTTTTTCGTCTTTGGTCGTGTCGGAGATATTCGCAATTTACGCAATTGCCCTTCTTGCGACACTGTTAGTGGCCGGATCAATCTCGGATCATGTCGGGCGGCGCCCTATTCTGTCGATAGGGTTCGTGCTACTCGCTGTTTCCGCCGCCGGATTCGAGCTGTCAGGTTCTGTGCCTGCGTTGTTGTTGGCTCGTGTAGTACAGGGCGTAGCATGCGGCCTTCTTTTGTCTACGCTGTCGGCTGCGATTACGGATTTTGAACCCCCTGAATTCAAGGGCATCGCGGCGATCTGTAATTCAGTCATCCCCCTCGTCGGGCTGGCCCTGGGGGCCTTGGTATCCGGCTTCGCGATGGAGCACCTTACCGAGCCAAAATTTGATATATTCACTGGGATTGCAATGGCCAGCCTGGTGTTGGCGCTGGCCACATGGGGCTTGCCCGAAACATCGCCACGGCATGAAGGCTTGTTGCAGGCGCTGAAGCCTCGCGTTGGCCTCCCGATCGAAGTCAGGGGCACGTTCTGGCGTGGCGCTCCGACGCTATTCGCGGGCTGGGCCACAGGGGGGCTGTATCTGTCGCTTGGCGCACTCATCATCTCACAGGTTTTTGGTATTCAAAATGTGATTGTCCAGGGCTTCGTGGTCGCATTGCTGGCCGGGGTTGGTGCGCTGGCTTGTTTCATTGCGCGCAACTACTCTGCTCGTGAGGTCACGTTGTTTGGCGCCGCAGCGCTATCAATGGGAACCTTTGCCACTTTGTTTGGCATTCATTACGAAAATCTAGTGCTCTACCTTATTGCGCTCGCCGTTGTGGGGGCGGGTTTCGGCACCTGCTTTTACGGTTTCATCCGCTCGATTATTCCACTGGTACCGGAGGATGTCAGAGGAGAAACTTTCGCTGCGCTATTCTGTATCAGTTACTTGGCATTCGGCTTGCCAGTGGTAATTGCCGGACTTTTGGTGCCGGTATTCGGGCTGAAAGTCGTTGTGATCTGTTACGGCAGTCTGATCGCCTCTCTGGCCTCTCTCGCAGGGCTGATGCGCAAATTTGGTCGAACCGACTAAGGACCCAATCTAGCCTCAACACATTGGCTGCATTACCGAATGCAGCGGGTGATTCAGGCTCTAGACGCGTTAAATGTCCCGGAAGCAAATAGACCGAATTTGACCGTCCCAGACATGGTGTCGCCGTCGCGCGCTCCCAAAAACTTCAACTTCATCGGCATCGGAAGCTCAATCTTTGTGGACCACGCAATGGCTGCTGCGCTAATTTCCAAATCTTGCATTGGACCTTTGCCATTTTTGCCAGCCATCTCTCCAACCGGAACACCACCGTCATTCCCCAATTTCAGTGTCGCATCAAATTCTCCCGTTGGCGCTTTGATAGTAATATTCCAGTATTCCATTAACGAGTTCCTTGCAGGTGTTGCAGAGAGTTGCGTATTATTGTCAAAATGATCTGCGTCTTTCCCAAGAATCTCAATCTCTTTTTCTAGGCGCCTCTGAATGGTGCAAGGAACCTAGTGAGGCATGCCATCGGAACTGGCCAGAGAACAAATACTGGCGATAGCCTTGAGGCACATTATTTGAGCCCGTCGCGCGGCAAAGCTTGTGCGACGGGCTCCCCAGTCGTTATCCAGCAGCGTATTGTGTCGCTTGCCCAGCAACCACGAACCATGTGACCAGCAGCGCGTTTGCGAAGGCGCCTGGCAGATAGCTCGCAGTTCTTTGATAGAGGAATGTGCTGATAATCGCCGCGGTCAGCAGCAGTGGCACAAACTGAAACATGACGATGGTGTTCAGTGGCTCGGATGGTGTCAGCAGTATGCCGTTGGAAAACAACGCGGCGTATTGCATGATCAAGAACACCAGAAACCCACCCATCAGCGCCAGCGCATTCAAGGTGTAGGTTGCGCGCAGGCTTTGCCCCGCAACAGACAGCCCCCCATGCAAAGCGCGCATTGCCAGAACGAAGTAGATCGTAAAGGGCACGAGATAGACCAGCGCAGTCGCAAATCGTTCAGCGGTCAGCAATTTGACACCAACGAACCAGAAGCGAAAATCAACCTTTAGGAAGAAATCGACAATTACAGCCGAAAGGTAGGCCACAAATACCGCAGCCCCCGCCAACACCAGTGACCGGGCGATGTTGATCGGGAAGACGACCGGCTGCGTGCGGATCACGAGCCCGACAAGCCCTGCGACGGCACCGTTGATGACGGCCCAAAACGCAACCTGTGACGTGATGGTCTGAGGGAGCAATGCCGAGGCGGGAAACAACGACTCAGCAAGGGTGAAGAGCGGATAATAGTTCGCCACCGGGAACAGCGCGCTAAACAAAAATATTCCCCACCACTTTGGACCGCGCGTGGTATGCGCCGCAGCCACGGGTGTGGCTTGCAGATCGCGCAACCAGGGCAGGGACAGTAGCCCGTTCAACGTGCCCATGATCAGCACTACGAAGCCTACCAAGCCGATTAATGTGGCAAATTCCTTGTAAAACCAGATTTGGTTGTCGGCAGGCAGCGGGCGCGCGCCGTCCAGCGTTTGCGCAAACCAATCCACCGAATGGCCAATAGCCGCTCGCGATAGGTGATCACCGGGGTGTGTGACAGGTGGTTGCCACAGGATGCGCGCGTTGCCTGCTGCTATGTCGCCATAAATTTTGCCTTCTTCTACAGGCGTTTCAGAACTGAAAAACGCCATCAATTTTGGGCTTTGCTCTACATCATCGGCCTTATCCACGCCCCACATGAGGCTTGAAAATTCGTCGTATGCAGAAAACACGACCGACACGTTGCGTGGCCAGTCTGCGGTACCTTCAGCTGCAAATGGCGCGCCGACGCTGGACCCTTCCAGTACGATAGATTTGTAATCATCGGGATAGGTGGCTGCCGCTGCCAATACTGTCCAGCCGCCCATTGAGTGGCCTTCCATGCCGATGTTATCAACATCAACAATATCGAGACCGCGCAGATATTGCAGCGCTGCGGGCCCGCCGAAACCGGCTGAAAAAGCGGCCCCCTCGGAGTAGCCATGACCCGTTTGGTCAATAGACAGAACCACATAGCCGCGCCGCGAATATTCAATGGCAAAGCCGGATTGAACCTCGCGGGTGTTGATATAGCCATGAACCGCCAGAATGGCCGGCGCTTTTGTTTGGGCCGTGACGCCTTCAGGCACGTAAAGTAGCCCGCTTTGCAGATTGCCATTGGCACCGATAAAGCGGACATCTTTAATGGTGACACCGTTTGTTGTTTGCACCAAGTGAGCCGCAATAGATCCGACAAATACCAACACCAGACCCAAAGCGAATATTCGCCAGTTCGTTTTCATGTTCTGTCTCTCCCTTCCGTTAATTAAAAAGGGGGGCCGATGGCCCCCCTGAATTAGTGATCAGTTGACGCCGTAGGTATCAGCATCAAGCCGGTCATAGATTTCGCTGCGCGCCAATGCAGCGAGTGCCTCCGTGTCGGTACGGTCAACATCTTTCAGCAGCGCTTCCCAGCGGTCGATGATCCCTTTGAAAGCTGTCAGAACTTGATCTGGGTTTTCCACACCGCGCGATGTTGCGTTTTCGATCAGCGCGGTTTCGTCGGCGACAACGAAATCAGCCAACGCTTGCTGCAAGGCCGCGTCAGGGTCCAGAACAGTCATGCCGGCGTCCTTGGCCGAAGCGACGGCTGTGGCAACATCGGCGTCAAAGGCGACGCGGTGCTGCGCCAGCTCATAAGCCATTTCATCGAACAGAACGCGGCGCTGTTCGGCGGTCAGCCCCTGCCAAAACCCTGCGTTATAGCCCCATTCAAACCCTGCGTAGTAGTTGCCGATGGCGAGAGTATTCATCGAGGTGACGACATCCTTGAGGCTAAAGCTGTCGAGGGCATCCGCAGCCGCAACCGCGCAATCCAGCGAGCCTGTGTCAAGCCCGGTGTACATTTCGCTTGACGGGATCGAAACCGGAACGGCACCGACAAATTCGGCAAAGCGGGACCAAGCGCCACCGGCCATGCGCATCCGCTTGCCTTTTACATCCGCTAGGGTCTCAACGTCTGTGTTGCACATCATGAAATACTGCGATGTTGAATAGCCACCGCCGAACACAACGCCATTGTCAGCCCATTCTGCGAGGGCGGCAGGATTTGTCAGGCCGAATTCGGTCGATGCAAAGGCCATGACCATCGGATCGGTATTGTAGAACGCCATGTTGCCGATCAGGTTGGCAATCGGCAGTTCGGCCGGGGTGTAGGTACCGGCATGATAGCTGACCTGCGCCACACCATCGCGTACCCCCTGCAAGGACGAGGCTGGCGGCAGCAAGGAGCCTGCGGAAAACACGCGAAACGTCACCTCGCCATTGGTGCGGTCGGCCACACGTTTGGCAAAGTCCACATAGGGGCCGCGCACCATTGAATGCCGTTCGGCGAAAAAATGGTTTGCGTTATATTCGGCGGCCGCCGCAGGCGCTGCAATGGCCAGGCCAAGCAACGTCGCGTTGAGGGTGTTGGATATTTTCATAGTCGTCTCCTCCAGTTGAAATTTTGTCAGTTGTTCATGAATGACGGCAAGAACAGGCTGATCGCGGGAAAGGCGATCAGCAGGATCAGGGTCAATAGATCCATGGCGATGAACCATGTGGTGCCGGACATGATGTCCTTAAGCTTTACCCGCCCGGCCAGCGCGCCGTGCAGGACATAAAGGTTCAGACCCACGGGTGGTGTAACCAGGCCGATCTCCAGCAGTTTGATGGTGATGATGCCGAACCAGATCAGGTTTACATCCGCCGCTTCCAGTACCGGCAGCAGCACGGGCAAGGTCAGCAGCATCAGACCGATTGAATCGATCACCATGCCAAGGATGACGAACAGCACCGCGATCATCACGATGATGATGATCTGGTTGTCCGACACCGCCAGCATGCCATCAGCCAACGCACGTGGCACACCCGACAGGCCCATGAAACGGGTGAACATGATGGCGCCGATCGAAAGAAAGAAGATCGACGACGTGGCGATCACTGTTTGGCGGATGGCTGTGCCCAGGGCTTGGCGGGTCAGGCTGCGGCGGAAGGCGGCGATGGACAGGGCCAAAAACGCCCCGACACTGCCTGCTTCGGTCGGTGTGAAAAAGCCACCGAATATGCCACCCAACACACCAGAGATCAGCACCGGGAACGGCCAGACGGATAGCAGAAGCGTCCAGAATTTCGGCCATGCGAAGGGGTTTTTTACCGGCGGAGCGAGCGATGGTTTCAGCGTGCAGCGCACCGTGATCATGCCCATATAGACCAGCGCGGAAAGAACACCTGGGATCAGTCCTGCAATGAAAAGCTGGCCTATAGATTGCTCAGTAAAAATCCCGTAGAGCACCATAAGGATGGACGGGGGGATGAGTGAGCCCAATGTGCCGGACGCGGCCACCACTCCTGTCGCCAATGAAGGGTGATAGTTTGCCCGCAGCATTTCGGGCACAGCGATACGCGACATGGCAGCAGTCGTGGCAATGCTCGAGCCCGAGGCAGCAGCGAAAAGACCGCATGCCCCGACACTGGCCGAGGCCAAGCCACCTGGCACCCGCGCCAGCAGCATCCGCAACAGATCAAAGGCGCCTGCCGTCAGGCCGGTACTGGCCGCGATAAAGCCCATCAAAAGAAACATCGGAATGGCCGTCAGCGACCAATCCCCGATAAAGCTGAAGGGCAACGCGCTGATAATACCAAAAGCCGCCGTCAGATTTGTCATAACGGTGATGCCAATAATTGAGACAATCATCAGTGCCACACCAATCGGCGTGCGGATCGAAAGCAGCGCGAACAGGGCGGCAACACCGGCCCAACCAATCATAAGTGCACTCATCCCGCGGCCTCGTCAGTGGTGTTTCGCGTCACGGTTTTTCCTTGAATGACCATGATCGCGCGCAGCAAAGCGGCTATCGCAGCCAGCGTGAAACCAAGGGGCAGCATACAACGGGCGGGCCAGACGATGATCTCTCGACTGCCCATTACCACCTCGCCCACGCGAAACGCGCGGATGGCGTCCTGCCCTGTGCGCCATGCAATCACGGCCAGAACGGCGGCAGTCGCCATCAGCGTCAGCAGCAGACAAACTTTCTGAACCGGTGCCGGGAATAGGTTGAACAACAAATCAACGCTGATTTGGTCATCCTCTAATTCGACAAACGCCATGGGAAGCATGACGATAGCAACCATGTAGTAATAGGATGAAATCTCGACCGTGCCCTGGATGGGGGCATTGAACGCGACCTTCAATACGACATCCAGCGTCACATGCAGCATCATAAAAAGCAGACCCGCGCCGCCTATGTACATCAGCGTTTGCGTTAAGCGTCGAAATGCCGTTTCCATCTTTCCCCCCTTCATGCCACGCAAATTGCATGCGCATGCCTCCGGCTCCTTTCTTTTCTTGTCCAGCAGCTACAGGCAAATACCATTGCTTGATCGGTTGATCGCATTTCGTTATCAGTCTCAGCCAGAGAGGGCATTTCATGCAGAACAAACCATCAAGCCTTGGGATCCGGCATTTGCGCTATGCGCTCGCTGTTGCGGATGCGGGGGGCTTTCGTGCCGCAGCTGAAATGCTCAACATCGCCCAGCCAGCTATTTCGAAAACCGTGCGCGATACCGAAGAAGACATGGGGTTTGAGATCTTTGTTCGAGGCACCAAAACCGTTGAGATCAGTGAAAACGGGAAGCGGTTTCTAGACGATGCGCGTCAGACCGTGGCCCAGTTTGAACGCACCATTCGCGCGTCGCGGCGAAATGGGGTGGGCGATAGGGGCCATATCATTATCGGCTATTCGGCCTTGGCCACGTCCACTCAGTTGTCAGATGGGCTCGAAACGTTTCAGGCACTTTATCCAGGCGTTCAAGTGGAAATGCACGTCATGTCGACCGACACCATGATGCGCAACATCAAAACTGGTGCGATTGATTTGGGTTTTTTGATGGCGCATGACACGGTGCGTGATCCGGGCATTTCGCAGCGTGTTGTCTGGACCTCGCCCATCGGCTTGGTCGCGCCGCATGACGCTGCTGACATGACGTTGGACGCGCTGCGCGCTGCACCGTTTATCATGGGTGTCCGCGAGAATTGGCGGGCGTATCGCGCGCTGTTGGATGACGCATTTGAACAATCGGGCTTCACGCCGATCGTCGAGGACGAGGCATGGGATATTCACGTGATCCTGCAACGCGTCGCGGACGGGCGTGGATATACCTTCCATCCGATCACAGCAGAGTCGGCGATGCCTCGTGCACTGCGGATTATGCCGCTTGAGGAGCTTGATGCCGAGCTTTCGATTGCGATCGCCTGGAGCGCTGCGGCAGATACGTCCCTATTGCGTATGTTTCGCGCGCAATATGCATCGCAGGCAAGTGTGACTGATCGCCAACCGTGATCGGCTGATCGTATATCTCTATTTGTTTTTCGGCCTGCAAAACTTGATTTCGAACGAAACGGACGAATGACAGGATTGAAAGCCATATGGAAAACGACAGCACCGCGCCTTTTCTTCTTGAAGGATCCCGTTGCGGTGTCTTGTTGCTGCATGGCTTTACCAGCACGCCGCAAAGTGTGCGCTATGTGGGCCACCGATTGCACGCGCTTTCCGGTGCCACGGTGATGGCCCCCTTGCTTGCCGGGCATGGGACGACGCCAGAGGATTTTGCCCAAACTGGTTTTCGCGATTGGTTGAAATCTGCAGAGGACGCGTTGGAGGCGCTGAGCGCACGGTGCACTACCGTTTGCGTCGCAGGGTTGTCGTTGGGCGGGACGATCGCGTTGAACCTGTCGATCCGGCGCGGTGATCTGGTTGACAGAGTTGCCACAATCAATGGGTCAACGGGCCTTTATTCACCGCAGCAGATGAAAGCGTTTTTTGATGGCTGCACCGGCGATTTTCAACCCGGTATTGGTTCGGACATTAAAAACCCCGGCTACAAAGAGACCTGCTATGACCGCATTCCAAATGCCGTTACCCAAGAGCGGTATGTTTTGGTGACTGCAACAGGGCAAATGTTGCCACTGCTCGACAAACCTTTGTTGATCCTGCAATCGCGTACGGATCATGTCGTCAGTCCTGAGAACGGCAAACGGATCGAAGGTGCAGTTGCCTCTCGTTCCATCACCTTTTGCTGGCTCGAAAATTCTTATCACGTGGCTACTCTGGATAATGATCGGGACTTGATTGTACAGGAACTTACAAATTTTCTGACCGCAGAATAGCTCTTGTCGCGTTGCCCTTAAATCGGGAGTGGGCAAAACTTGGGGGTGTCTGTGTATGTTGGTGGTTCATTGAGAAGGGAACTACCATGGAAGTGCGGATTATTGTCGAGACGACCCTTGAGAACGGAACCACAAAGAGGCATCATCTTGGCCGTTTGTCCCGCACGTTTCGACCCACGCAGCCTGAGGGGTTCGGGTTGTTGCTCGAAGATGCAAAGACGATCCTCGGGCAGTTGCAGAAAGCGATCCTGCTCGACCAGATCGAGGAGATTTCTCAAGCAAGCAGGATCTGTCCCGACTGCGACGGGGTCCGGGCCATACATGATTATCGGTCTCGGGTGCTCGACACGCTCTTCGGCAGGTTCGAGGTCAAGGTGCCGCGCATTCGCCGCTGTGCCTGCAATGCAAAATCCGATGTTGTGTTGGGCGGACCGCTTTCGCCTCTCGCGCACTTTTTTCCGGATCGATCGACCCCGGAACTGCGACGCCTTCAAGCCGAACTTGGGGCGCGTCATTCCTTCCGGGAAGCGGCGCGTATCCTGGAAACCTTTCGGCCTTGCGCGAAGCAGGTGAACACATCGGTGCGCAATCGACTGGGTAAAGTTGCCCGGGAGATCTGCGACAGCGAGCTGACTGAGCCGCTGGTTCCTTCAGCCGCCGAAGAGGCGCCTGCGCTGACGGTTTTCCTGGACGGTGCGCATATCCGATGCAGACCGGAATACCAGAAACGACACCTCGATGTTGTGGTGGGCAAGATCGAAAGCCACGACAAGTGCCGCCGCTTTGGCCTTGTTCAACAGGCGGTGCTGTCACCTGCCAGCCAGCTTCGCCAGGACTTGAGGGCTCTCGGTTGGGATCGCGGAAAAACCGTCACGGTGATCTCGGACGGGGAACCCGCCCTGCCAAACCTCGTGCGCGGCGCAGTCGGTGGAAAGGTCCGCCACATCCTCGACTGGTGGCACATTTCGATGCGTATTCAGCACATCGAGAACGCGGTGAAGGGCCTGCTGCAGGTCAGGGGCTTTTCCGGCATTCCAGTGCTGTTCAAACGTCCGGCCGAAGCGCTGCGATGGTACCTGTGGCATGGAAAAGTCCTGACTGCCACGACCAGTCTGCAATGGTTGATGGTCGATTGCGCCCGGCTGGGTACAGATGACCGCGTGGCAACTGAAGCCGTCCGGCGGGTGCAAGCCCGGTGCCGGGATCTCTATTCCTACCTTGCGAACAACATGGACAATCTGACCGACTATGGTCGGCGGCAACGTGCGGGGCTTCCGATCTCTTCATCCCGGGCCGAGGGCTGCGTAGACGACATCGGCAACACCCGCATGGGAAAACGTCGCCGAATGAGATGGTCGCCCAAGGGAGCCCACCGCGTGGCCGTTGTGCGTGCCGCCGTTCTCGACGGCCGTCTAACTGGTGCGTACCAAAGAGCAGCCGCATAACCCCCAAGTTTTGCCCACTCCCCCCGCGATCACGCTTTGGCTGGGAAGCACCGTCGGTTAGGCTTGAGCCACACGCAAAACGAATAGCGACGGGCGAGGAGTAATCCTCGCCCGTCGCATTGTTCAGGCGATGTACTTAAAAGCTCAGCAGTTCCGCGATATGATCGGGTGCCTTGGGCACGATCCCATTGGGATTGAGCGCCTTGATCGAATAGTAGCCATGCAGGATGTGATCCATGTTCACCGTTTCCCGCACGCCGGGCAAGTCGAGCATCCGTGTGATGTAGTCGGTGAGCCGGGGGTAGTCCTTGACCTGCCGCCGGTTGGTCTTGAACAGACCATGATAGGCTGCGTCGAACCGGATCAGCGTCACGAAAGCGCGAATGTCCGTTTCCGTCACGCTGTCGCCGAACAGGTAGTCGCCAGTCAGCCGTTCCTCAAGCTCGTCCAGCATGGCGAACACGCCCTCCAGCGCCTCTTCATAGGCAGGCTGAGACGATGCGAAACCAGCCTTGTAGACGCCGTTATTGAGCAAGTCGTAGAGGCGGGGGGTCAGAGCGTCGATCGCGGCTGCCAGGTCCTCGGGATAGAGCCGCAGATCAGAAGGCATGAGATGTTCGAAGGCGGTATCGAACATGCGCAGGATATCGGCGCTTTCGTTGTTCACTATCACATTCCGCTTGGTGTCCCAGAGCACCGGAACCGTTGCGCGCCCGGTGAAGCTTGGATCGGCCTGGGTATAGATCTCGTGCATATAGCGTGACCCGAACAGCGGATCCTCGTCGGCGTCGGGAAAACCACCGAAACGCCATCCCTGATCGGTCAGGGTCGGATTCACCACGGTCACTGGGATCATGTCATCGAGTCCCTTCAGCTTGCGCGCAATCAGCGCACGCGACGCCCAGGGACAGATTAGGGCCACATAAAGCCTGTAGCGGCCAGCTTCGGCCTTGAACCCGCCCTCCCCCGTTGGGCCGGGCGCGCCGTCCGGCGTGATCCAGTTGCGAAAGCTGGAGGTCTGGCGCACAAAGCGGCCATCCTTGTCGGCCTTTTGCACCGGTTGCCAGTTTTCCATCCATTTGCCGTCCATAAGCATGTCCCGGTCTCCTTAGTTCGCGTGAAAGATGAAGGACCGCATCGACACCGATCCAAGATCGATCGCATCGGTCATGAAGGTCAGGTCGTCGCGCGCGTCTGACGCGCCGGCGATTGTCAGCGCCGGCAAGTAGTGATCCACGGTCGGATGTGCCGCCGTGAAGAGGGTGCCCAGCCCTTCCGCATCGGCGAGCGCGCCAAAGTCCCGGTCCGCGAGACAGTCGGCAAAAAACGCATCGAATTCCTGCGCGAAATCCTGCGGCGGGCCACCCCGGCGCATGGCGCGCAAATTGTGGACGACATTGCCCGAGCCGAGGATCAGGACGCCTCGGTCCCGCAGTTCAGATAGATCGCGGCCGATTTCCAGTTGATGTTCCAGCCCCCGCCCCATGTCGACCGAGACCTGAAAGACCGGCACATCCGCATCGGGATAGAGATATTTCAGGACAGCCCAGGTACCGTGGTCGAGACCCCAGGTTTCATCCCCGGCGGCGCGGTGACTGTGGAGAAGCGATATCACTTCACGGGCCAGATCGGGTTGCCCATGGGCCGGATATCGCTCTTGATACAGCGCCTCGGGAAAACCGTAGAAATCGTGAATCGTGCGCGGCATGGCAGAGACATCCACAAGTGTCGTTCCGTTGGTCATCCAATGTGCCGAGACAACGAGGATCGCCTTCGGTCGTGGCAGGCTCTGGCCAAGCAGCGCCCAGGACCGGCTGAACGGGCCGTCTTCGATCGCATGCATCGGGCTTCCGTGCCCGAGAAAGACGACCGGCACCCTATCGGATGGCGCAAACCGATCCTTGAGGTCTCGTAAACTATGTATCCGCATGATGGGCCGCTTTCGATTGTGTCCGAGCGGCCCAAGGGCCGCCCGGAAATGATTGGAAAATCAGGCGAACTGACCCAGTGCCCTTTGCAGCGCAGGGACTTTCAGCGCGAAGGCACCGCGGCCGAGCGCTGCAATCGCGCCCTGCACGACTGCCCAGAAGATCGGGAATTCCCAGCCGCCTCCTTCCGCCGAGAACAGCCAGCCATTCCCGGCATGGACCCAGGTTGCCCCCAGAAGCACCGGGATCAGCGCCAGCGAGACAAGACGCGTGCCGATGCCGAGGATCAGGGCGATGCCACCGACGATCTCGGCCGCGATCGTGAAATAGGCCAGAAGCCCGGGCAGGCCGAGGCTCTCGAAATAGCCGACGGTTCCGGCGATGGTGAAGACGCTGATCTTCAGCCAGCCATGGGCGAGAAAGAGCGAACCGCTCGCGACGCGAAGTGCGAAGGCGGCATAATCAGAGTTTGTGTGCGTGGTCATATCCGTGTCCTTTTGTTGAAAGCCGCCCGGCGACAGCCTGTCTGTGAAGGAACATACGCCTTGCGGATAACTCCCAAAATGACGAAGATGGAGAATGACTTTCCACGATTTGTTCGCAATAGTAACATGGACCTTTTCGATCAGCTCCGCGCCTTCGTCGCCACGGCGCAGTCCGGCTCCTTCACAGGAGCGGCAACTCAACTGGGTATTTCGAACCGATTGACCTCGAAGTATGTGGCCGAGCTCGAGCAACGCCTCGGTCTGCGGCTCTTCCAGCGCACAACCCGAAAAGTCGGGCTGACGCCGGCCGGTTCCGACCTGCTGTCCCGTGCCCCTGCCCTGCTGGACGATCTCGACGACTTGCTGGCAGATGTCTCGGACTCCTCGAAGGGGTTGTCAGGCGTTGTCAGGATTTCCGCTCCGATCACCTTCGGCGAGGTCTACATTGCGGGAATGCTGGCGCGGTTCGCCGAAATCCACCCAGGGATCACCATCGACCTCAGGCTGAGCGATGCCTTCAGCGACCTTGCCGCAGAGGGGATCGACCTTGCCTTTCGGATTGGTCGCTTCGATATCGCCTCTCTCAAGGTCCGACGACTTGGTACGTTCGAGAGCCTCCCCGTCGCCAGCCCGGACTACCTCGCGCGGGTCGGCCGCCCAGAAACGCCAAACGACCTCTCAGAACACAGCTGCATCGTCGATACCAACCGCAGAAACCCCAAGCGTTGGACCTTCGAACAAAACGGCACTCAGGTCGTGGCTCAGATCGAGGGCCGATTTCACGTTAATTCAGCAAGTGCCGCGGTCGATCTAACACGCCGCGGCCTTGGGATCGCGTATGTTCCAAGCTTCGCCTTGTGCGGCGCACTCGATCGCGGCGAGCTGGTCCGGTTGCTTGAAAGCCATACCGGGGAACGCGGCGACGTCGCTGCCGTCTACCTTGAAGGGCGCACACTGCCCCAAAAAGTGCGCGCGCTCATCGATTTTGCTGTTTTGGATTTCGGAACTACAAGATCAATCTAGAACGCGACCCGCCACATCCTGAAGCGTCCTTGCCCTGTCACTTCTCGGATCAGGCCTCTCTCTCCCATCCAGGCGAGGTTCCGCTGGACAGCCGTGCGACTTGCGCCTGTCAAGGTCTCGGCCATTGGGGCCGACACCAAAGGCCACTCTGTCAACGCCGAACATAGAGCCATCGGAGTTCGTCCCGAAAGCTGGGATGTTGTTTCTTCTGCCCGGGACCCCCATGCTTCGATCTCATCTAGATGACGCATCGCCGTCAGAATTGCGCTGTTCATCCCATCCAACCAGCGGGCCAAGCGTTCAGCTGGTGAGCTCGAGGCACGTAGCCCCCCTGCCCCACCCATAGCGAGCGGTGCGAAGATGGCGCCGCTTCCGTCGCTGGCAGCGATCCTGGACGCGGTGACGGCGGCTTCGATCTGGTCGCCGTGGTGTCCGAGGCCCGCCAGACTCCAGAGATGAAAGCCCATGCAAGCCCGCGTGACCGGGTGGAGCTCGGCTGCGGCGGCCATGACGTCCAGCCATCCGCCCGCGCGATCTTGGAGCCGCTCAGCGCTGTCTTCGATGGTCTCGGGATCGCGGCGATCCAGGAAGGCGGCCAAGTCAGCCTCCGGTCCGGGACCGCCGATCAGGCGCCGAGCAGCCCATCCAACCCTTGCCAGTGCATTTGGGTCATCCTGTGCGCCCGAGAGCCGCATCGATACCCAGAGCGCCAGACGATCAGAACTCACCCGATCCCCTGCGAACCAGCTGAGGTCCGCCGCCTCGATGAGGGCCAGGCGATGCCGCCAGCCTTCCGGGCCACGCTGCAGCCGGTCATCCAGAGCTCCTAGGCGTCCAGCCACGCGTGCCAGTCGCGCAGCGTGAAGCCCCTCTGCCTTTGCCCAGTCATTGACGACAGCAGTTTCGGGCGGTTCCGCCCGCGGCCCGGGAGGCAAATCATCCGGTTCTTCTTCGAGTGGCCCAGGCAAAAACCAGAGATCGTCTTCGTGAGCCTCCGCCTCCCCCTCGATGGTGATGAGGGGATTGTCGAAATCATCATTTAAAGTAGAGGCTTGCGGCTTCATATGTGCAAAATACAGAGCTTTTGCACATTACCCAAGCGTTTTTCTGGCCGTTGCTTGCGCCCTTTATATAGTACGCGCGCGCGGCTGTCGGCGGAACCCCTCAGATCACGCTCAGCGCAAGGAAACCAAGGGTTTTTGGACGAGCACGACGAGAGAGCGCCTACTTGCATTCGTTTACAAACGGTCGTTTATTAGTGGTATGTAAAACTGTAAAAAGCATGATTTGATGCCCTTGATAGGCTACGCGCGAGTTTCCACAGAGGATCAGACCCCCCTGCCCCAGTCTGAGGCCCTTCAATCTGCGGGTTGCGTAGAGATCTTTGAAGAACACGCCTCAGGCGGCAATCGCGCGCGTCCTGTACTCGCGCGTTTGCTCGAACGCGTTCAGAGCGGCGATACGCTGGTCGTTGTGCGGATCGACCGGCTTGCGCGGTCTCTGTCGCACTTGCTGGAGGTGATCGAACGTCTGGAGGCCAAGGGAGCGTTCTTTCGTTCCATTCAGGACCCGATCGACACCGGATCCCCTCAAGGGAAATTCACATTGCAGGTTCTGGGCGCCGCGGCCGAGTTCGAGCGCGCCTTAATTAGGGAACGCACCAAGGCCGGCCTTGCCAGCGCACGCACAAAGGGCCGCGTGGGCGGCAACCCTGGGCTGCGGGCCAAAGACCCTGCCGCTCTTCGCAAGGTGCGGCTGGCACGACAGGACGGCTACATGGAGCGTCTGAACGAAACGGCACAAGATTGGGTTCCTCATGTGCGCCGGTTGCGCCCCGACTTGGCCTGGGAAGACGTGGTGCGCATCATCAACGGCCCCTTGCCTCAGGCGCGTCGTTGGACCCAAAGCCGCCTCTTGCGCGCTGTGAAGGCCTACGTCCGCGACGGCCTCCTGCCTACCGAGGTGCTGGCTCGCGCCGGGCGCCGCGAAACCGACGACCGCCTGCCCGCCATCGTCGCCGCCATCAAGGGCGCGGACCCGGACATCACGCTCCAGGCGATCTGTGACCGGCTGGAATCCATGCGCGAACGCACCCCGCGCGGACGCGCCAGCTGGCAGCCATCGTCCGTGAGGATGCTTTTGGAGCGCGCGGAGAAGTTGGGCTTGCTGAAATCCGCGCAATAAACGCAACCTTGCAAATCCTCCAACTCATGGAACGATTGCAGGGTTGCAGCCCATTTTCTGGTCAGGTGAATGGATTCATGACGCGCAACTGATCTTCGACCAACAATCCGTCGTGCATATCTTCGCTCCACAAAGTCGTGCATCCAGCAATAAGAGCGGCCGACACAATCATCGCGTCATAGACCGAAAGCTGGTATTTTTCTGCCAAAGCTCGGCCCACAAGATGGGTTTGCACAGACAAGTCTTCGACCGGACATAAGGATTGTACCCCTGCAAGAAAAGCGCCGGTCTCCTCCCAACTGAGACCGGCTTTCCTCCGGCAATTGACCATCGCTTCGTTCAGGACCTGCACACTGATCCGCGGCCGCTGCCCCAGGATGTCTTCCGCCTGATCCGCCTTTGGACCGTCGTCAAGAAGGTAAAGGACGACATTTGTATCCGCGAATTCAGCGCTCATGCGCAGCGTCGCGGCTCAAGCGTGCGTCCTTGGATAACTTTCCGCGAAACCGCCTTAGCCCTTGCAGGACTTCATCGGCGCGAGGTTGGCGCTGGACGAGCAAAGTACCGTCGTCCTTTATCAGATCGATTTGGTCACCTTCTTTGAGGCCAAGTTTGCGCACAAGATCGGCAGGCAGCCGGACCGCGAGCGAATTCCCCCATTTTGCAACTTGCATGTTGTCCTCTCCGGTGTGGATAAACATCAAATCAAGTATATCCAAAGCCATCAAAAGGCAAGCTTTGGTTCGTCCAAGGCATTTCTCGCATCTGCACCTGGCGCAGCACAGTTTCTCTCCGTTAGGCGCTTGCCGATGTGTATTAGACTTAGTCCAAGAGTGGGCTTCCGCTACCCTGCAATATCACCGAAAGAATGGCAGCCGTTCGTGGACAGCGACTTTCGCCCTCGGTTTGCCTCCCGATTTGGGTAGGTCGCATGAGTGCCATGTCGCAGCCGTCGTCCCTTCCTTGTCGGTTTTCGCACTCCCCCTCCCCTGCCCCGCGGCGCCTCGTGTCCGGCGCGGTTCATGTTCGGACAGCTAACTGGTTGCTGCGTATCACGCGGCAACCAATGAACGAGAAGATCGATGACGGAGGGCGGAAAGATCGAAGTCACCACATTTGGGTGCTGCATCTAGACACTGATCTCCAAGACCAATTCTAGGCCTGAGAGGCGCGACAGAGCGTAGGATAGGGTTGAGATATTTGTGGTCACTACGTTTACAGCTGTAAACTCGGTCTAGATTGCGCTCGCGGATATAGTCCCCAACTGCCTTCATAGACACTAAATAGAGGAAAAATCTTGACTTAGCCGCGTGAATCGCTGCTTTTATCCCCAAGTGGCGCGAAAAAGGCCACATTTTGGAAATTGAGGCAACCAGATGATTCCAGTGACACCATTGTCAAATGAGCGCCCATCGGCCCTTGCAACGGAGATATCCGAACGGCTCAACGCTGCCATCAGGGAGCATCTACTTTCTGCTTTTGCCCCAGACAATTCAAAAACGCTACGTTCTTTTTCGGCACCAGAGACCGCTGAGCTCTTGGGCGTGTCCGGGCAGTTCATGCGAAAGGTCCACGCTGAAGGGACAATCCCGGAGCCTGAAGATATCCGGGGTGGCAGGCGCTACTACACAGCCCAAGAAATTTGGGACGCTCGTGAAATTCTGGAAAAAACCTCTCGGAAGAAGGGACGTTATATGCCTCGCCGCTCCGGTGAGGAGAAGCTGCAGATTTGGCAGCTGATGAACTTCAAGGGCGGTTCCAGTAAGAGCACAACGAGCATCCACCTCGCTCACTACTTTGCGCTTCGAGGTTATCGGGTCTTAGCCTTGGATCTGGATCCGCAGGGATCGCTCACATCAATGTGTGGTATTAGCCCCGAAATCGAGTTTGATGGACTGACTGTCTATGATGCGATCCGCTACGATGATCCGGTCAGCATGGCGGACGTCGTAGTCCCGACATACTTTCCGGGGCTCTCGATTGCGCCGTCTCGCTTGATATTGTCGGAATTTGAGACGGAATCAGCAGTTCACTCGAACCCGGACCAACCATTCTTTACGCGCATCCGGAATGCCTTGGCGCAGGTCGAGGATGATTTTGATATCGTTCTTATGGATAGTCCACCACAACTCGGTTTCTTGACCATTGCGGGGATGGCTGCCGGCAGCTCCCTGATCGTTCCTCTAACTCCATCGATGTTGGACGTTTCTTCAACAGCTCAGTTTCTCGAACTTGCTGGGGCGTATATGGGCGTGATCGAAGATGCTGGTGCAACTCTGCAGTATGATTTCTTCAGATTTCTCATCACCCGAGACGAGCCAACGGACGTACCTTCTCAGCAGCTGACCTCTTTCATGCGGGCTCTGTTTCAAGACCGGGTGATGTCGGCGACTGCCTTGAAGAGCACAGCAATCAGTGACGCCACCATGCTTAAGCAGTCGATTTATGAAGTGGTGCGTTCAGAGATGACTCGCGCCACGTATGATCGGGCCAAGGGCTCGATGGATGCGGTAGGGCATGAAGTGGAAGCGATGATCCATCAATCGTGGGGGCGTAAGTAATGGCTAGGAAATCTCTTCGCGATATGTCTGGAATTGCCAACACGATCGCGCGTTCCGGTGGATCACAGTCAGAGAGACCGGCGAAGACCAGTGCACCTGCTTTGGGCGCCCTTCAAGGTTCTCTGGCATCTATCCGAGAAATTGATCCAAATCTAATCGACGATTGGGGGCCCGCAGACCGGCTTGAAGAGTTTACAGCTGTAAACTTCGAAGATGACGACGAGAGCTTCGAACGACTAAAAAGCAGCATCCGTGATGGCGGTCAGCAAGTGCCTATTCTTGTTCGACGGTCAAAAGTTGCTGAGGGGCGCTTTGAAGCAATTTACGGACGGCGCCGCTTAAAGGCCTGCCGTGAACTCGGCATAAAGGTTCGTGCAAACGTCCAAGATATTGATGATGCTACGGCTTTGCTGGCGAAAGGATTGGAAAATGCAGCGCGCCGCAACCTGTCTTTCTACGAGAAAGCGCGGTTCGCCGAGGCTATCCAAGCTGCTGGCCACGATGGAGCAACTGTTAGGCAGGTTCTCAACCTCTCTGCGTCCGGTCAGTCGCACCTAACGAAGGTGACGCAAAATGTCCCGGTCAAGATAGGTGACCTGATTGGCGCGGCACCGAAGTCCGGGCGTCCGAGGTGGACGGAGTTAGCAGAGCTCTTTCTCTCCAGAAAGCTCACTGAACGTGCGGCTCTCGATATCTTGGCTAAGATCAGTACAACAGCGAATTCAGACGAGCGCCTTGAATTGCTCATCAAGGAAGCGACAAAGCGCGGCGCGAAGACGTCGAGCGGAACTCGGGAGATCACGCCTTTAGAGGGAGTGACCATCAAAGCTGGTCGCGCAACACTGTCACTTTCAGTGAAGAAGTCTGGCACAAGCGCTGAGTTTGCAACCTGGCTTGAGAGCAATCTCGCAGAGATTATCAAGAAATCCTATGCCGAATTTGCAGATGTAAATTCGGTGGATGACAACTGAGGACGAGCAGAAAGGAGGAACGGCAAACAAAGAAAACCCCCGAAACCGGAGTTTCGAGGGCTGCTGCGCAAGCGCAATTCTTAGATTAGACACCTAGAATCTAGCAGCCAACGAATCACCACACAAGAGAAAACGCTTCTGAGCGAACGGGATTTCTTTGTCGCTGACACAAAATGACGAAATTCAATGATGCTCCGCATGGAGCGACTGAGACAGGCATGCCTCAGAACGGTGGAGGTATGTCCAATATCAACCAACCCTCGGGGTGGCGGAAGGCGACAGCCGGACTCGCCGTTGCTGAACAGCACGCACATGATGGTGAAAGATCAGCCGTACCCAAGACACAGGCCTTTGTTGCCGTGAAACGCGTAGGTGCGCATATCGGCCTCAAGGCAGGGGATATGATGCTCCTCGATACGCTTGGGGCCTTCACGCAGGCGCAAGATTGGGAAGAGGGTCAGCGCCCGATCGTCTGGGCCTCCAATGCCTATCTGATGGAGCAGACGGGCTTTTCACTCTCTGCGCTCAAGCGCCATGCCCGGCGCCTGGCCGAGAGCGGTGTAATCGCCTTCAAAGACAGCCCCAATGGCAAGCGTTGGGGCCACAGGGACGCAGAGGGCCGTATCATTGAGGCCTACGGCTTTGATTTGTCGCCGCTGTCCGCTCGCGTAGAAGAGTTTCAGCAGCTACACGCTGAGCTGCAGGCCGAGCGCGCGCACTGTCAGCGCCTGAAGCGGCAGATCACTGTGTCCCGCCGGATGATCCGGGCGCGGATCGAGGCTGCGCTCAGCGGCGCGCTGAGAGGCCCGTGGACGCAGCTCACAGGCCTTTTCGAGGATCTTTTGGATCGCCTTCCGCGCAGGAACACGGCCTCTGAGGCACTGGAACGACTCTTGGCGTGGTTCAAAGAGCTCCAGGAACGTGTAGAGGCCACGTACCTCAAGGCAGTTCGAGCGGATGAGGTTGTGGAAAACACAGCTAAAACCACCGAGCAAGCACTTAAGAAGACTCAAGAAATGAACTCCAGGGAGGTCATTTCCGAACCTCATATACTAATTACAACACAACTTAATCCTGTAACCTGTAATCGCTCAGAAACTGAGCAAGCGGCGGGCGTGGTGCCCAATGCGCCACCGGAGGAGCAAATTGATAGGGAGTTGGAAGATTGGGTGGCTGAAACGCGCAAGAAACGCGGGGCCGCCCTGGATCTGCCGACAGTCATGCAAGCTTGTCCTGAGTTTGCGTCCTGGGCGCGCAATATGGGCGGATATCTGAAGGATTGGGGCGATCTGCACCGTGTTGCAGGGCAGTTGAGGCCGATGATCGGCGTCTCAGAGCACGCCTGGAACATTGCGCAGGACCGGCTTGGGCCTCAAATCGCGACTGCGGCGCTGGTTCTCACGTTCGAAAAGCATTGTGCAGGCGAAGTCGCATCTCCTGGTGGATATCTGCGTGGAATTGTCCAGAAAGCCGGGGCAGGGGAGCTGCATCTCGAGCGCAGTTTCTATGGCCGGTTGAGCGGGCAGGCGGCATGATGGGATGGGGTAGCAGTTTCTCCTGCATTCAGAGGTCCAGAGGGGTCCGCGGAGATTGGCGCCAGTATTCTCCGCATATTGCGCGGCGAATGCTGTTGTCTTGCGGAGTTTGCCGGTATAATCTCCGCAAGGAGTGCGTAAAATATGACCTACATTCACGAACTAACTGATTGGCCGCAATTTTTTTGGGACAAGGCCAAGCTGTCATCACAACTTGCCGCTGTCCGCCACCGGCAAGGCAAGCTCTTGGGACGCATGGAGGGCCTTGGCTTTGATCTTCGCAATGAGGCGATGTTGAGAACTCTCACCAGTGATGTCGTCAAGAGCAGCGAGATCGAAGGCGAGACGCTCGACAAGGATCAGGTTCGGTCGTCTATCGCAAAACGGCTGGGGCTCGAAATAGGCGGGCTGATCCCGTCTGATCGCCATGTCGATGGGGTCGTCGAGATGATGTTGGACGCGACGCAAGCTTATGACCAACCCATGGACGCAGAGCGATTGTTCGGCTGGCATGCCGCCCTTTTTCCAACGGGGCGAAGCGGAATGACCCGGATCGCCGTAGGGCAGTGGCGGATCGGCCCTATGGAGGTTGTTTCAGGACCTATGGGTCGCGAGCGCGTGCATTTTGAGGCGCCAGGAGCAGCACGGCTTGATATGGAGATGGCGCGGTTTCTAACCTGGTTCAATCAGGCCCCCGATACGGATCCCGTTATTCATGCCGCAATTGCACATCTGTGGTTCGTCACGATCCACCCCTTTGACGATGGCAACGGGCGCATTGCGCGTGCGATCGCGGATATGGCGTTGGCGCGATCCGAACGCAGTTCACAGCGGTTTTACAGCATGTCGACCCAAATCCGGCAGGAGCGGAGCGCCTATTATGATATGCTCGAGACGACGCAGAAGGGGGGGCTTGATGTCACGACTTGGCTCATTTGGTTCCTGAATTGCCTCGACCGCGCATTTGATGGCGCAGAGATCATTTTGGAGGCTGTGTTTCAAAAGGCGCGGTTCTGGGAGAAATACGGAACGGCCAACATAAACGACCGCCAGCGGGACATGCTTAACCGCCTCCTGGATGGGTTCGAAGGAAAACTCACGACGTCGAAATATGCTAAGATCGAGAAATGTTCGCAGGACACCGCATATCGCGACATCCTGGACCTGATCGACTTGGGAGCACTTGAGAAAGATGACGCTGGTGGACGTAGTACCAGTTATTCCCTGTCGGCGGAGTGAAGAGGCTTGTCGCATCCGGTGCTCAGGACAAGCACCGCCAGGATATATCAGACAGTCGCCAGAAAAAATTGCCGATCTAAGATTTGCTATAATTCATTGATATAAATTCTAAAAATGGAACTCTTAGGTCTGGCAATGCCGATGTTCGTTGCCGATCCGGAGTTTCTGCGTGCAATGAAGAAAACTGGGGCCGTGCCGGCCCCTGAAGTTCTTTTCCCGGGCTGGTGGGGCCGGGAAAAGTGAAAGTGTCCTTCGGGTTTTGTGACTGACGGATGAGGGCCTTTGGGGTCCCTCAGATGGGTCCGGGCCGGGTTCCGGTCTGTCTTTCCTGATGAAGGGCATTCCGATGCAAACGGGTGTATTGCGCGTGCTCCGCGCAACCGCTGCCTCCTGGTGGCGGCATAGAGATCTGCGCCTAACTGGCCAGACGGCGCTGGCACAGCGGCTCGAACGCCAGACCGTCCTGCGTGATCTCGGCTATCTCAGGCAGGCGGCGACGCTGCCGAATGCCCATGTGATCTGCGGAGAGGGCGGGACATTCATCCATCTCGGTTGGACCACCGTTTCGACCTTCGCGCCGATCGAGCGCTTTCCCTTGGCCACTCTTGCGGTCGCACGAGGGACCCCGTTCATCGATATCCGACCCGTCACCGATGTCATCGCCTTCGCGAACTTGCCGCGGGTGGCGCGGGACGGATCGGTCGACCCTGAACCCTGGGGTCCTGGCAAGTCCGTCTCGCTGACCACCTACATCGACATGGTCGAAGCCCTCGGTGCCAGGATCATCAACGATCCGCGACCCCGTCAGTCAATCTGATCACCATTTCCTCTCACCAAAACTCGAAAGGAGGCCAGCCATGGCCCGATCCCGCACACCCAAATTCGATGCCTCCGAGGTCATCACAAACGAAATCATCCGCATCATCGAGCGCGGCGTCCTGCCGTGGCGCAAGCCATGGACCGCAGGTGGCAGCTCTCGTCCCCTGCGCGTGGGCGGAGAACCCTACCAGGGAGTGAACAACTTCCTGCTGACGATGCGGACCGTGATGGCGGGCCACAGCTCTCCCTTCTGGATGACGCTGCCGCAAGCCAATGCGTTGGACGCAAAGGTCCGCAAGGGCGAAAAATCCTCTGTCGTCGTTTATTACGGTCAAAGCCGGAAAGACGCGGGCGCAGATGAGCATGACCGCAGTGACGGGGATGATCACTCCGAGGAAGCCCGCATCTTCCGCTTCCAGAAATCCTACCGCGTGTTCAATGCCTGCCAGATCGACGGGCTACCCGACAGCTTCTATCCCGACCCGGAGCCCGTGCCCGAGCATCCGCCGTCCGAGCCCATCCCGCACATGCAGGCGTTTTTCGATGCCATCGACATCACGACCGTCTTCACGGGCACGGAGGCGTATTATTTGCCGCCCGTGGACAAGGTCTACATGCCGTCCATCACGCGGTTCCAGGACCCGCGCAATTTCTACGGGGTCTGGGCCCATGAGCTGGCCCATGCCACGAAAGCCCCCCATCGACTGAACCGTAATTTCGGATTCTCGAAGTTTGGCAGCACGTCCTATGCGCGCGAGGAGATCGTCGCGGAATTGACCTCGGTGTTCCTGGGTCAGACGCTGGGCTTTACCGCGCATACGCTCGAGATGAATGCCGCCTACCTCCACAACTGGTTGCGCGTTCTTCGGTCGGACAAGGGCGCAATCTTCCGGCACGCCGCGGACGCGCAGCGGGCCTGCGACTATCTGATCGCCAGATCAGAGGCGTGCAGGGCAGGGGAGGGCGCTG